>NZ_JACARK010000212.1:19784-20401 GCF_013386655.1 Pseudomonas sp. K5002
GTCAGCAGCCACAGGGCGGTGTCGTGCCCCACCAGCGGCGGGCTCAACGGTTCCAGGCCCGCGCCCAGCAGGTAATCCGGCAACGCGGCCACGCCGAGTCCCGCGCGCACCAACTCGGTTACCGAAACCATGCTGTTGCAGCGATAGGCTGGCATCACTCCCGGCAAGTGCTGGCGCCGCCAGGTGACGGTGGGGTGATCCGGCAGGAAGTCATCCGGCGCGATCCAGTTCAGGGCCGCCAGTTCCTCCCCCGCATGCTGGCGGGCATAGTCGGCACTGGCGCACACCCGATACGACACCGTGCCCAGGCAACGTCCTACCAGATGCTCGGGCGGTGCCTTGGTCAGGCGCAGGGCGATATCCGCATCGCGGCGACTGAGGTTGGCAAAGTCATTGGACGTGCTCAGCTCCAGGGTCAGCGCCGGGTAACCCGGAATGAACTGCGCCAGGGCCGGCAGCAACAGTGACTGCAATACCGAGTCCGTGCACGTCAGGCGCACCGTACCGCTGATCACTTCACCGCCCTGCTCCACTCCCACCCGTGCTGCCTCCAGCGCCTGTTCGGCACGTTCGGCCTGCTCGGCGAGGGTGGTGGCCAAGGTGGTGGGCAGGTAGCC
>NZ_JACARK010000213.1:0-18332 GCF_013386655.1 Pseudomonas sp. K5002
GTGGCCGTGCGCCCGGGTGATGAGCTGGCAGAGACGGTGATCACCACCGGCAACGCCGTGACCTTCGATACCAGCCGCCTGCTGACGCTGCGCGCCATTGAGCCCGGCGAGGGCGAATGGGCGGCGGGGCGCCTGGTAGTGGACAACTGGCGGCTGGATCGCCTGCTCGAAGAGTTGCAGCGCTATCGGCCAGGTTACCTGGGGTGTGCTGCCGAGGTCGGCCACCTGCGGGTCTCCGGCGCCTATTCCCTGGATGATCTGGACCTGACCCTCACCGCACTGACCCGTGCGCTACCGGTACGGCGCATCTCCCGCACCGATTACTGGACCCAAATTGTCGCCCGCGGATAAAAACGCAAAATATTTATCCGCCGCCGTTGTCGATTTGCCGCGCCTCGCTCGACTCCTCCTGCAATACCTCTTCATTTCTTTCGGTCACCAGGAGTCAGTAATGCGCGCAGGGCAAACTTCAGTCGCCAATCCACCGCTTCGATCATTTCGCAAAAAGCCCCTGCAGGTGGCGTTGTTCGGCGTGTCGTTGATGGTGCAATACAGCCTTCTGGGCCCGTTGCTGTCCCCAGGCTCCAGCGCTGTGGCGGCCAGCCCGCAAAAGACCTTCAGCATCGCGCCCGGCCCGTTGGGGTCGGTACTGAGCCGCTTTGCCAGTGACGCCGGCGTCGTCTTGTCTTTTGACTCGGGCCTGACCGCGGGCAAGCAGAGCCAGGGCCTCACCGGCACCTACAGTGTCGAGCAGGGTTTCGCGCGTTTGTTGGCGGGCAGCGCCCTGAGCGTGGCGGCCAATGGTGATGGCAGCTACGGCCTGATCCCGCAATCCAGCGGCGCCTTGACCCTGGGCGCCACCAGCATCAATGCCGAAGGGCTGAGCCTGACCACCGAAAACACCGGCTCCTACACCACCGGCGCCACCAGTACCGCGACCAAGCTACCGTTGTCGCTGCGGGAAACGCCGCAATCGGTCAGCGTCGTCACCCGCCAGTTGATGGACGACCAACACCTGTCGACCCTCAACGAAGTGCTGGCCTTCACCCCCGGCATCAGCAGCAACCACCGCGACAGCGAGCGTTACTCGTTCTATTCCCGGGGCTTTGAAATCCAGAATTTCAAGTACGACGGTATTCCGTCGCAGGTGGCCAACGAGTCCCAGCAATACACCGGCGCGATCTCCGACATGGCGATCTACGACCGCGTCGAAGTGGTGCGCGGCGCCACCGGGCTGATGAGCGGCGCCGGCACTCCATCGGCCACCATCAACCTGGTGCGCAAGCGCCCGACCAAGGACTTCCAGGCCTACGTTTCCGGCGAAGCCGGGGCGTGGGACCGTTACCGTTCCGAAGTCGATGTGTCCGGCCCGTTGACCGAAACCGGCAACATGCGCGGACGTTTCGTCGCGGCTTATCAAAAACAGAATTCGTTCATCGACTGGTATAAGCAGGACAAGCGCGTGATGTATGGCGCCCTGGACATCGACCTGAACGAAAACACCACGCTGCGCACCAGCCTCGACTACCAGAACAACGACGCCAATGGCAGCACCTACGGCCATATCCCGCTGTTCTACAACAATGGCACCCAGACCCACTTCTCCCGCTCCTTCAACCCGGCCTCGCGCTCCAGCTACATGGACAACACCAGCTACACCTTCACGACGATGCTCGATCACAAGCTGGATGACGACTGGAGCCTCAAGACTGCCTACAGCCATCAGTATTCCTACCGCAAAGGACAGGGCGCGTCGGCCAGTGGCGGCTACCCGGACCCCGTGACAGGGCAGGGCGCGGGTGCCTTCATCTATCGCCTGGACAGCTATCAGACCCAGGACACCGTCGATGTGTATGCCACCGGCCCGTTCCAGCTGGGCGGGCGTGAGCATGAACTGGTGATGGGCGCCAGCAGTTCGCGCACGCACCTGAACTTCCCCGACTACAGCAGCGGTTCGGCCGATAACGACTACGGTCAGGTGGACAACATCTTCACCTGGGATGGCCGGCAGTACAGTCGCCGTTCGTACACCGAAGTCGGTGGCACCGTCACCACTTTGCAACAGACCGGCGTCTACGCCGCCCTGCGCTTGAAACCGATTGATCCGCTGACGATCATCCTGGGGACGCGGGTCAGTTGGTGGAACCAGGAGAACGCCGACCGGGACTACGCAGCAGGCACGAAAACCATCGATAAAACCAGGAAGACCGGCGTGGTCACGCCCTACGCCGGCGTCATCTATGACCTCAACGATACCTACTCGGTCTACGCCAGCTACACCAACATCTTCCTGCCGCAGACTTTCTACAAGACGTCTTCAAAGGGCTCCCTGGCGCCGCAGCAGGGCGACAACTACGAAATCGGTCTCAAGGGCGAATTCTTCAATGGCGCGCTGAACGCCAGCATTGCCCTGTTCGACATCGAGCAGAAGAATACTCCCGAGCAATCCGGCACCGACTCTTCAGGCGCAGCCGTCTACAAGGCCATCGCCGGCACCAGCACTCGTGGCGTCGAAACCGAAATCTCCGGTGAAGTGGCCGAAGGCTGGAACGTATTCGGCGGCTACACCTACCGCGAATCCCACGACAAGGACGGCGCACGCGTGCAGGCCAACCAGCCGATCAACCTGTTCAAACTCGGCACCTCATACCGCCTGCCCGGCAACCTCGACCGCCTGACCATCGGCGCCAACGTCACCTGGCAAAGCGAGATCTATGCGTCCTCCCAAATCAACTACGAAGGCCCGTACTACAAGGCCAAGCAGGACCCGTACGGTGTGGTCGGCCTGCTCGCCAGCTACCAGGTTGATGAACACCTGTCGGTGGGCCTGAACGTCAACAACCTGTTCGACCAGAAGTACTACGACGGCCTGGGCACGTTCAACTCCGGCTCCTACGGCGAACCGCGCAACGCGATGGTCAACGCCAAGTGGCAATTCTGACTCGCTGAAACCGGGAATGCGCAACCCCAGGGTTGCGCATTGGTCGATGTCGCCTACTGTCAATACAGGAGGTGTCTCATGCACGAATCAAATGAAATCAAACGTAAAGTCCTGCTCAACGCTCCACGCCAACGAGTCTGGGAAGCACTGACCGACGCCGAGCAATTCGGCAGCTGGTTTGGCATCGCCCTCAAGGGCAAACAGTTTGCCCAGGGCCGGGCCATTGAAGCCCCGATCACCTATCCCGGTTACGAGCACGTGGTGTGGAAGGCAAGGATCGAGCGGCTTGAACCACAGACGCGGTTCTCTTTCAGCTGGCATCCCTACGCCGTAGACAAGGATGTGGATTACGACGCGGAAACCCCCACGCTGGTGGAGTTCACCCTTGAGGATCACGCCGAAGGCATCTTGTTGCGCGTGGTGGAGTCAGGTTTTGACGGGATCCCGGACGTTCGCCGCCAGAAGGCCTACAAGAAGAACTCCCGAGGCTGGGATGATCAGATGAACAACATCGAAGACTATCTGGCGAAATCCCATCAGCCGTGAGCTGATGGGGCGCCGCATTCATCAGCCCTCGTGGGCGGTGCTGATTTCCAGGGTATCGGTGTAGGTCACCAACACGCTTTGGCCGACCTTGAGGTCTTTGAGGCCTGCGCGAATTTCCGGTTTCTCCACGGTCAGTACTTTGCTCTGGCCCGCCGGGTTTTCCAGGGTTACCTGGTTTTTCGCCAGGTCAATGTGGGTGATCTTCAACTGCACCTGTACCTGGCGGAAGGCCGCACCGCCCGGGTTCGGGTTATCCGCGGTGGCGCGCAAGACGCCAGTCTTCTCGGTGGCGTCCGGTGCGCTCTTGTCGATGTCGGTGTCCAGCACGGCGGCGACCGAATGGGTCACCAGCACCTTGACCTGATCACCTGCCTTGAGATTGCCCAGGTCCTTGGCCTGGTCGCTGAGCTGCACATGCACCTTGCGGCCTTCGGCACCTTCGAGCACCACCTGATGGTTGGCGGCATCCACCTCCAGCACCTTGGTGGTCACCTCATCGGCTTCCAGCGACTTGGACAGCGGGATATCGGCAGCATGTGCCGTCAGGGCACCAGCAGACAGCAGGGTTGCCAGGGCAATTGCCTGGCGAAGAGGGCGCAATACATTCATTGAGTGGACTTCCATGTGAGAGGAGCCTTGAGTCTAGTGGCGCGCTCGCGATTCGCAAATTCGCCACTGAGACGGAACGGCTACTTGATCACCACCGGATTCACCGGTGCGCCACTGCCCCCGACAATCTTCAGCGGGGCGGCGGTGTAGAGGAATTTCCACTGGCCGTCGTCCGCACAATCGGCGGCCAGTTCCTCCAGCAACACGATTTCGGTGAAGGCGATCCCCAGGTTGCGCATCAGCGCGCAATGCAGCGGAATCTGCACCCCGGACACCGGGTCGGTGATCACTTCGTTGGCGATGGTGTCGGTCACCAGGTTGGGGATTTCCATATCGTGGAACCACTCCACCAGCTCCCGGCTGTAGGTCAGCCCCGGCTCCATCAGGTCCTTGAAGAACTCGGTCTTGCCCAGCTCATAAAACGCCCCCATGGACCCGGTGCGGATGATCAGGATGTCACGTTTTTCAATGGTCACGCCCTGGGCCTTGGCGGCGTCGAGCAGGTCCAGGTGGTTGAAGGTTTCGCCCCGGCCCAGGCACTTCTTGCCGCGATGGCGGGCCATGTCGATCAGCACCGCACGGCCAACCACGCCGCGTTCGGCAATCGCCAGCACGCTGGCCTTGGCCATGCCGCCAACGGTGGTCTGGGCGTCGTAGCCGTTCCACAGTTGATTGTCGTACCAGGCGTGGCCGAGGGCGTCGTACTGGGTCGAGCCTTGCAGCTGCATGAAGATCACGTCGTCGGAATACGCCGCACCACCGGTCATGTGCGGCTGTTTGCCGAAGTGGTAATGGCTGTGGTCGAGGGTATTGAAGCGCATCGACGGGTTGCGCGCCGGCCACATCGGGTCGCCGTCGGGGTGGCCGATCTGCACTTGCAGGGTAAAGGTCTTGCCCTGGCGCACCGAGGCCACGCCCCGCAGTACTTCGGCTTCAGTCAGGTAATTGAGGGCGCCGACTTCGTCGTCCGGGCCCCATTTACCCCAGTTCTTTGGCAGGCCTTCAAGCAATTCGCGGGTGTTCGGCTCGTTCTTATTATGAAGATCACACATAGCAATTCCGGTCCCTGTGAGAGTGAGTTACACGCAGCGCCCGCCATCGACTTCAAGGCAAGTGCCGGTGATGAACGCCGCTTCGTCCGACGCCAGGTACAGGCAGGCGTTGGCCACATCTTGCGGGGTGGAAAAGCGCCCCAGGGGAATGGTCGCCATGAATTTCTGGCGGTTTTCCGGGGTGTCCGGTACGCCCATGAATTCGCTGAGCAACGCCGTGGCACCCACTACCGGGTTCACGCAGTTGACGCGGATATTGTCCGGCCCCAGCTCCGCCGCCATGGTCTTGCTCATGACCACCACTGCGCCCTTGCTGCCGTTATACCAGACCAGTCCCGGACGCGGGCGGATCGCCGCCGTCGAGGCAATATTGACGAACACGCCGCCGCCCTGGCCGCGAAAATGCGGCACAAAATGCTTGGCGCTCAAGAAGATGCTTTTGACGTTGACCGCAAACACCCGGTCGAATTCGGCTTCGTCGACTTCCAGCATCGGCCGGTTGCGGTGGGTGGTACCGGCGTTGTTGATGACGATATCCAGGCCGCCGAACTGCTCCAAAGTGCCACGCAGCAGGGCGCCCATGCTTTCATCGTTGGCCACGTTGACCTCGATGAAATGCGCATGGCCGCCGCTTTCGGCGATTTCATTGACCACCCGCTGACCGCCCACGGCGTTCATGTCCGCAACGATGACCTTGGCGCCCTGGCGGGCAAATGTCTTGGCGATGCCCTCGCCAAACCCCGAGCCGGCGCCGGTGACGATCGCGACTTTATTGGCTAAACGCATGGTGTGTTCTCCGTTCTTGTTGTTGTGAGGAATCAACCGTGTTTGATCGCAATGGTCTTCAAGGTGGTAAAGCCCAGCAGCGCCTCGAAGCCTTTTTCCCGTCCATACCCGCTGGCCTTCACGCCGCCGAATGGCAATTCAACTCCGCCACCGGCGCCATAGTTATTGATGAACACCTGGCCACAACGCAGGGTGCGCGCCAGGCGCATTTGCCGTGCGCCATCGCGGGTCCACACGCCGGCCACCAGGCCGAACTCGGTGCCGTTGGCCAGGCGAATCGCTTCGGCTTCATCATCGAAGGGCATCACGGCCAGCACCGGGCCGAACACTTCCTGTTGCGCCAGGCGACTGTCAGGCGGCACATCGCGAAACAGCACCGCCTCCTGGAAATACCCGCCGCTGCCGGCCTCGGCAACCACCGTTCCGCGCGCGGCGACGGTGATCCCTTCCTGTTCGGCTTGACGAATAAACTCGCGCACCAGGCGCAGCTGCTTCTGATTGATCAGCGGGCCCATATCCAGGTCCAGCGCCGAAGGCCCGGCGCGCAGTTCGCTGAAACGTTGGCTGAGGCGTGCGAGCAGGGTTTCGTAAATGCTGCGTTCCACCAGCAAACGGCTGCCGGCGGAGCAGGTTTGCCCGCAGTTCTGAATGATGGCGTTGACCAGCACCGGCAACGCTTCATCCAGGTCGGCATCGGCGAACACCAGTTGCGGCGACTTGCCGCCCAACTCCAGGGTGACCGGGCAGTGGCGTTCGGCAGCGGCTTTCGACACGGCAGTACCGGTGGCGGTGGAGCCGGTGAACGAAATGTGATCGATGCCCGGGTGTGCACACAACGCCGCGCCGGCTTCGTAGCCGTAACCGGTGACTACGTTGATCGCGCCGGCTGGAAAACCAACCTCGGCAGCGATTTCCGCCAGGCGCAGCAACGACAGGCTGGCATCTTCCGCCGGCTTGACCACGCACGCATTGCCCGCCGCCAACGAGGCGCCGACGCTGCGCCCGAAAATCTGCATCGGGTAATTCCACGGGATGATATGCCCGGTCACCCCGTGGGGTTCGCGCACCGTCAACACCGTGTAGCCGGCCTGGTACGGTAGGGTTTCGCCGTGCAGTTTGTCGGCGGCACCCGCGTAGTATTCGAAATAGCGGGCAAGAGCGGTGGCATCGGCGCGGGCGACTTTCAGCGCCTTGCCGGTGTCCCGCGCCTCGATCTGCGCCAGCTCTTCATGATGTTCCAGCACCGCCACGCCGAGCTTGGCCAGCAAACGGCTGCGCTCCACGGCAGACAACCGGCCCCACGGGCCGTCGAAGGTTTCGCCGAGTGCCAGGCGCGCCGCGCTGATCGCCGCCTCGATATCGGCGGCCGTGCCACGGGCGATGCTCGAATAGGTGTCGCCGGTGCTGGGGTCGATCACCGGAATGTCTTCCAGCGAGGTCGACGCCAGCCATTGGTTGGCAATGTAATGTGCGTTGGTCATGTTCAGCTCCTGTTCCCTGCGACGCATTCGGCGATGGCGCGACCCACTTCGACAGTGCTGGCGCTGCCGCCCATTTCCCGGGTGCGCGGGCCTTCGGCAAGCACCGTCTCGATGGCGGACACGATGGCTGCCGCCGCTTCCTGATAAAGCGGATCACCGTCGCCCAGGTGCTCGATCATCAGCGCGGCCGACCAGATCTGCCCGATGGGATTGGCGACACCGAGCCCGGCAATATCCGGCGCGGAACCGTGCACCGGCTCGAACAGCGACGGGTAGCGCCGCTCCGGATTGAGGTTGGCCGACGGCGCAATGCCGATGGTGCCGGTGCACGCCGGGCCGAGGTCGGAAAGGATGTCGCCGAACAGGTTGGAGGCCACCACCACATCGAACCAGTCGGGATGCTGCACGAAGTGCGCGCACAGAATGTCGATGTGGAACTTGGCGGTCTTCACGTCCGGGTAGCGCCGGGCAATTTCGTTGACCCGCTCGTCCCAGAACGGCATGGTGATCGAGATACCATTGGATTTGGTCGCCGCCACCAGGTTTTTCCGCGGGCGCTGTTGCGCCAGTTTGAAGGCGTAGTCCACCACGCGGTCCACGCCTTCGCGGGAGAAGATCGACTCCTGCACCGCGATTTCCCGCGCCGTGCCTTCCCACATGCGGCCGCCAACGCTGGAGTATTCGCCTTCGGTATTTTCCCGCACCACGATAAAGTCGATGTCCCCCGGCACGCGGTCGGCCAGCGGGCAGGGCACGCCGGGCATCAGGCGCACCGGGCGGATATTCACGTATTGATCGAACTGGCGGCGGATCTTCAGCAGCGACTCCCACACCGCAGTGTGGTCGGCAATGATGTCGGGCGCACCCACCGCGCCGAAGAAGATCGCATCATGGCTGCCGATCTGTTCGGCCCAGTCGTCGGGCATCATCGTGCCGTGGGCCAGGTAGTGTTCGCTGCACCAGGCAAAGTGGTCGAAGTGAAAGTGAATACCGAAGCGCCGGCTGACAGCGTCCAGTACCCGCAGGCCTTCGGGCACCACTTCGCGGCCGATGCCGTCGCCGGGAATCACGGCGATGCGGTGGGTGGGGCGGGTGTGGGATTGGGACACGCCGTGTCTCCTGTCTTGTTTTTATAGGAAGGTCTGGCGGGGGCATTCTTGGCACAGCTGTGACAACAGGGGAATTGCTAATTGTGGAATCGACCTTCGCAAAATTCGAAGGCCAAAGGTTTACGCAGGGTTGGCGCTCAGGTAGTCGAACAGTGCCAGGCTCGTCAGCGACGGCTGTTCCTTGCGCATGCACAGGTACATCTGCCGGTCGGCCCAGCTGTCGTCGATTTCGATAAAGCGCAAGGCCATCTCCTTGCGGAAGATCTGCACCGCGCCCTGTGGCAACACGCCCACACCCTGGCCGGCGGCGATCAAGCGGCACACTGCTTCGAAACTGCGCACCTGCACCCGCAGCCGCAACGGCATGCCGATCGCCGCGGCGGCCTCGGTAATCAACGGGGTGATGGCGGCGTTGTCTTCCAGGCCGACGAAGTCGTAGCCGAGCAAATCCTCGAAGCGCGCATGGCGCATTTTCAGTGGGTGGTCATTGGGCACGAGCAGGCACAGGCGGTCCTGGCAGTAGGGCTCGAACCGCAGCTCTTCGCTGGGGCGGGTGGTGACGATGCCGACATCCGCCACGCCCTCGCGCACGGCCTGGAGGATCTCCCGACTGCGCTCCTCGCGAATATCCAGGCGGATGCCCGGGTGCAAGGTGTTCCACTGGGTCAGTTGGCGCGGCAGTTCCTGGCTCATCGCCGAACTGTTGGCGTACAGGCAAACCCGGCCGGTGGCGCCCTTGGCGTAATCGGCGAGATCGGCGTGCATGCCGTCCACCGCCCGCAGGATCGATTGTGCATGCTGGGCCAATACTTCCCCGGCTGCCGTCGGTGAAACGCCGGTGGAGGTGCGGGTCAGCAGGGCGACCTTGAAGTGCTGCTCCAGCAGCGACAGGCGTCGGCTGGCGGCAGAGAGGGAGAGATGGGATTGCTCGGCCGCCCGGGACAGGTTGCCCAGCTTGATCGCCTTGAGGAACAGCTCGATGGAAGTGAGGTCGGGGGACATGCCGGGGTCCTTGTGCGCAGTGGTTGGGAAACTACGCAGTTGGCGTTCGGCTGTCCAATGTCCGGCAAACAACCCGGGTGCAGGCAGATCTGCTTTCTGTAGGAGCTGGCTTGCCTGCGATAGCATCACCGGGGTGCATCTGACACACCGAGGTGCCTGCATCGCAGGCAAGCCAGCGCCCACATTGACAGGGGTTAGAAGTCGATACTGGCCGACAGCTTGGCCACGCGCGGGTCACCTTGGGTCAGGTAGCCGCCGAGTGCCGATTCCCAGTACTTGGTATTGGCGACGTTCTCCACAGTGGCGCCGAGGGTGACGTCACGCTGTTCCACCTTGAAGGTGTAGCGGGCGCCCACGTCGAAGCGGTTCCAGGCGGGCAGGCTGAGGTTGTTGGCCGCGTCGGCATATTGGCCGCCGGTGCGCAGCATTCGTCCGTTGACTGTCACGCCTTGCAGGCCTGGTACATCCCAGTCCACGCCGGCATTCAGTTGGAAGGTCGGTACGCCGATGGCGCGGTTGCCGTCGTTGGCGCCGTTCTGGGTGCCGTGGACTTCGGTGTGGATGATGGTTGCGCCGCCCAGCAGGCGCAGGCCGGCGATCGGTTCACCGAACACGTTGAGCTCAACGCCTTTGTTGACTTGCTCGCCCTGGCGAACATAGGTGGCGCTTAAGCCGTCGGCGCTGAGTTGTGAGTAACCGTCGGTTGGTTGCTCGATGCGATACACACCCAGGGTTGCGCCATAGGTACCCATGTCGAGCTTGACCCCGGCTTCGGTCTGTTTCGAGCGCGCCGGGGCATAGGCCTGGCCGGCGTTGGTAATGGGTGCGGTGCCGGCGTTCTGAGGTGCGGTCGGGCCCTGGGCCAAGCCTTCGATATGGTTGGCATAGAACGACACGTGGTCCCACGGCTTGAACACCAGGCCGTACACCGGTGTGGTGATCGACTTGTCGTAATTGGCGTTACGTGGACCCGACCCGTAGGCATACCCTTGGACCACCAGTTCCTGGCGGCGCAACCCGGCGGTCACCAGCAAGCGATCATCCATAAAGCCCAGGGTGTCCGAGACCGCTGCACTGCGGGCGAAGGTCTTGGCGGTGATGCCCGGATCGTTCAGGTCGCCGCCGACGAAACTGCCCTTGACCGGTTCGGCAACGTCCACCGGGTTATAGATATTGCTGGCGTGGCCGTTGAGGTCGAAGTCATAGGCGTTGCGCGTCTGGGCCCAGATTCCGGTCAACCCGAAGTTCAGTTTGTGGCTGACAGCGCCGGTCTGGAACTTGCCATTCAAGCCCGCCATCAGGCTGGTGTTGTCTTCCTGGTGGGCGATGCGCGAGCCGCTGACGGTGGCATTGCCCAGGGTGTCATTCAACGTGACCGAGGAGTAACGGCCAATCTCGTTGGTGTGCTTGGCGCCGCCTGCGATGTAGGCGGTCCAGTTGTCATTCAGGTCGTACTCGGCGCGCAACATGCCGAAAGTGTCTTCCAGGCTGCTGGTGCCCCAGCTCGGCGCGTAGTTGGTGTCGGCCGAAGGCGCGTTGGGGATATGGGTCAGGTTCTGGCCGAGCAACACGGTGTTGCGCCCGCCATTGATCTGCTGTTTCGAGTAGACAAAGTCTCCCGACAAACGCAGCGCATCACCGCGATAGTCCAGGCCAACCGCAAACAGCTTCGAACGCTGGCTCTCGTCATCGATCCCGGTGTCGCCTTCGCGCTGGGAAATATTCACCCGTGCGCCAAAACGATTGTCCTCGCCAAAACGTTGCCCGATATCCAGGTGCTCGCCGACCCGGCCATCGCTGCTGATGTCGGTGCTGAAACGCCGCAACGGCACATCATCGGCGCGCTTGGGTTGCAGGTTCACACCGCCGCCAATCCCGGAGCCGCCGGGCGTCACGCCGTTGATAAAGGCGTTGGGGCCCTTGAACACTTCAACCCGCTCCAGGGCGTCGGTGGACATGATCTGGCGAGGCAGGATGCCGTACAGACCGTTGAACGAAATGTCATCGCCGTTCAGCGGCAGGCCACGGATCACAAAGGCCTGGGCCTGGTTCGCGTACCCCGACGCCTGGCGCACGGACGAATCGTTGAGCAGCACATCGCCGACGTTCTCGGCCTGCTGGTCACGGATCAATTTTTCGGTGTAGGAAGACATGCTGAAGGGCACGTCCATGATGTCCTGGTTGCCCAGCACCCCCAGTTGCCCGCCACGGGCGACCTGGCCGCCGGCGTACACCGGGGGCAGGGCGTTGGGCGTGGCCGCGTCGGCGCTGATGGTGGTAGCACCCAATTCCAGAGCCTTGCCGTCCTGACTGTTGTTCGCATCCTGCGGGGTTTCTGGAGTGGCGGCGTGAGCGGCGAGGCTCAGGGAGCAGCAAAGGGCGAGCAGGGTAGGGCGAAACGGCACAGCCAAACGGGTGGAAGTGGGCATGGTCGATCCTGACGGCGAACCGTCAATGTGAGGAAAAGGGCAACAACGTTGCGCGTCCTCGCTGCGCGGATACGACTCCGGTGCGAATGATAGTAATTGTCATTAATGTTCTGCAACAAGTTTGTGAGATTACTCTCTCCGTATACGTAGGCCATTTCGGTTAAATCGCCGCGCCGTGGCACAGGCCGAGTAGAATCACGCCCTGAAAGTGATTCTTGAGGTGTGGCAAGGTGGATTTACAGCAGGGGTTTGTCCTGACCCGGCATTGGCGCGACACCCCGGCGGGCACGGAGGTCAGCTTTTGGCTGGCTACCGATCAAGGCCCCAGGTTCGTGCGCTTGCCGGTGCAGACCTCCGTGATGTTCATCCCGCAAGCCCATCGCAAGCCCGCCGAGCTGCAGCTCAAGGGCGAGCGCGGTATCGAGTTGCGTGACCTGGCGCTCTGCGACTTCCACCATCGCCCGGTGCTGGGCCTCTACACCCAACAGCATCGCCAATTGATGGACCTGGAAAAGCGCCTGCGTCGAGCCGGCATCGACGTCTACGAAGGCGATGTGCGCCCGCCCGATCGCTACATGATGGAGCGCTTCATCACCGCGCCGGTGTTGTTCGGCGGCAAAGCGGGCGAGGGCGGCATGCTGGTGGAGGCGCAGATGAAACCCGCGCCGGATTATCGCCCGCCACTCAAGCTGGTGTCGCTGGACATCGAGACCACCGCCCAGGGCGACCTGTATTCCATCGCCCTGGAAGGTTGCGGCGAGCGCCAGGTGTACATGCTCGGCCCGCCCAACAACACCGATGCGGTGGACTTCAAGCTCGACTACTGCGACACCCGCGCCGAACTCCTCGAACGCCTGAATGTGTGGCTCGCCACCCATGACCCCGACGCGATCATCGGCTGGAACCTGGTGCAGTTCGACCTGCGCGTGCTGCACGAACACGCGCAACGCCTGAACGTGCCGCTGCTGCTGGGCCGTGGCGGCGATGCCATGGGCTGGCGCGAGCACGGCAGCCGCAATCACTACTTCGCGGCAGCGGCCGGGCGGTTGATCATCGATGGCATCGAAGCCTTGCGCTCGGCCACCTGGAGTTTCGAATCCTTCAGCCTGGAAAACGTCGCCCAGACCTTGCTCGGTGAAGGTAAATCGATCTCCACGCCGTACCAGCGCATGGACGAAATCAACCGCATGTTCGCCGAGGACAAGCCCGCGCTGGCACGCTACAACCTCAAGGACTGCGAGCTGGTCACGCGGATTTTCGAGAAGACCGAGCTGCTGAAATTCCTCCTCGAACGAGCCAGCGTCACCGGCTTGCCGGCAGACCGCAACGGCGGTTCGGTGGCAGCGTTCACGCACCTGTACATGCCGCTGATGCACCGCCAGGGTTTCGTCGCGCCGAACCTGGGAGACAAACCACCCCAGGCCAGCCCCGGCGGGTTTGTCATGGATTCGCGCCCGGGCCTCTACGAGTCGGTGCTGGTGCTTGACTACAAAAGCCTCTACCCGTCGATCATTCGCAGCTTTCTGATCGACCCGGTGGGCCTGATCGAAGGCCTGCGTCACCCCGAAGACAGCGAGTCGGTGGAAGGCTTTCGCGGTGCGCGGTTTTCCCGCACCCGGCATTGCCTGCCGTCGATTGTCGCGCGGGTTTCCGAGGGCCGCGAAGTGGCCAAGCGCGAACACAACGCGCCGCTGTCACAGGCGCTGAAGATCATCATGAACGCCTTCTACGGCGTACTCGGCTCCAGTGGTTGCCGCTTTTTCGACACGCGACTGGCATCGTCCATCACCCTGCGCGGCCACCAGATCATGCGCCAGACCCGCGAGCTGGTCGAAGCCCGGGGTTATGAGGTGATCTACGGCGATACCGACTCGACTTTTGTCTGGCTCGGCAGCCCCCATTCCCAGGAAGACGCGACGCGCATCGGCCTGGACCTGGTGCAGCACGTCAACACCTGGTGGCGCGAGCGGCTGCAGAATGAGTTCGGCCTGCAAAGCGCCCTGGAACTGCAATACGAAACCCACTTCAGCCGCTTCCTGATGCCGACCATTCGTGGTGCGGAAGAGGGCAGCAAAAAGCGCTACGCCGGGCTGGTCACCCGTGCCGACGGCAGCGAAGAAATGGTCTACAAGGGCCTGGAAACCGTACGCAGCGACTGGTCGCCCCTGGCCCGGCAATTCCAGCAGGAACTCTACCAGCGCATCTTCCACCGCCAGCCCCACCAGGATTATGTGCGCGACTACGTACGTCGCACCTTGAGCGGCGAGCTCGACGACCTGCTGATCTACCGCAAGCGCCTGCGCCGGCAACTGGGTGACTACGAGCGCAACGTACCGCCCCACGTGCGCGCCGCGCGGCTGGCCGACGAATACAACGACCGCCAGGGTCGCCCGCGCCAGTACCAGAACGGTGGCTGGATCAGCTACGTGATCAGCGTCAACGGCCCCGAGCCGCTGGAAGTGCGCCAGGCACCGATCGACTACGACCACTATGTCACCCGGCAACTGCAACCGGTGGCGGACGCGATCCTGCCGTTTGTAAACGATGACTTCGGCACCCTGGTGGGCGGCCAGATGGGCTTGTTCTGAAACGGCTTGCCTTGAGGTGGCGAGAGCCTGCAATCTTGGCCACTGACGACCACCAGACAGCGCAGCCCTCCCATGACTGAAATCACCCTGACCGGCACCACGGTCGAACTTCGGCCCCTGCAACGCGAACACGCCGCCGCCCTGGTACAGGCTGCTGCCGACGGGCAGTTGTGGAACCTCAAGGTGACCAACGTGCCGGGGCCCGACACCGTCGAAAAGTACGTGGACATTGCCCTGGCCGGGCGTGAGGCGGGCACCGTGATGCCGTTTGTGATCGTGCGCCGCGACACCGGTGAAGTGGTGGGCAGCACCCGGTTCTGGAAAGTCGACCGGGTCAACCGCAAGCTGGAGATCGGCCACACGTTTATCAGCCAGTCGGTGCAGAAATCCGGGGTCAACACCGAGGCCAAGCTGTTGCTGCTGACCCACGCGTTTGAAGTGATGGAGTGCGTGCGGGTGCAGTTCACCACCGATGAACTCAACGAAAAATCCCGGGCCGCGATCCTGCGCCTCGGCGCGGTACAGGAAGGGATCGTGCGCCACGAGCGCATCATGCCCGATGGCCGCAAGCGCAACTCGGTGCGCTTCAGCATCATTGATCCGGAATGGCCACAGGTGAAGGCGGGGTTGCAAGCCAGGCTGGCTCGCTAGGGCTTATGGCTCAGCTCTTCCACCAACTCATCCATCCGGTCGGCAATTTTCGGCGTGGTCGACAGCACAAAGCCTTTTTGCGTGCCCACATAGGTCTCGACGATGTACAGCGTGTCGCCCACATCCAGCCCCAGTTCCTGCAAGGCTTCGTCTGGCAGGCGAATGGCGCCGTCGCCGTCCCAGTCTTCGATCGTGACGCGTTTGCTGTGCATGATGGCTTCCCGTTGAACGAATGAACGGCCTAGCCTAACACCTCAATCCACTGCCAGGAGGCTTGGCACTGTGTACACCCTTTATGGAACCCCCGGTACCGGCTCGTGCATCATCGAAATTGCCCTGCAGCGTTGCGGTGTCGAGTGGTGCCAGGTCGACGCCTGCTCCTGGGAAGACCGCGTGGGCAACGAGGCGTTGGCGCGGATCAACCCGCTCAAGCAAATCCCCACCCTGAAACTGCCCAATGGCAGCGTGTTGACGGAAAGCGCGGCGATCCTGATTCACCTGGGCCTGCAGTTTCCCGCCTCAGGGCTGCTGCCCGAGGAGCCCGCCCAAGTCATTCGCGGCCTGGTGTACATCGCCGCCAACTGTTACTCGGCGATTGGCATCATCGACTATCCGGAACGCTGGACCGACAGCCCCGATGCGCAGCAGCATGAACAGCTGATCAGCGGCACCCGTCGCCGCCTGCATAGGGCCTGGGAGGTGTTTGCCGATCAATTTGCCGAGCAACTGTTCACCCCGGCGCAGGTTCCGAATGCACTGGCGATCATGGCTGCGGCGGTGTCGCGTTGGGCTGGCGGGCGGGACGCGCTGCACCAGTCGCGGCCTGAGTTTGCCCGGGTGCTGGCGCAGGTGGATGCCCACCCAAACGTAGCGCCGGTATTTGCCCGGCATTGGCCGTCGTGAGCATCCGCAATCAAAAGAAACAATGAGGCGTAAGGTGGCTAAACGCCTTGCGTCGCGGGCGTCCTGACCTACGCTTTCTGAAGTTGTTGTAGGAATCATCCTTGAATTTGACTGTCGCAGACATGAAACTCAAGAACCCTGCATGGAATTCAAAGGAGGTGTGCATGCTCATCCGGTCGCTGACCCTGGCTACCTTGATGGCTTTTACGGGGCCGCTGCTGGCCGCGGATGATCTCAATCCGCTCAAGCAGGACCTGGGCAAGTCACGCCCGTTGGTGGTGGTGGAGCTCGACTCCGGCAACCCGACGTTGGCCACCCTCAAGAAACAGCTGGACGAGCCTGCCAACAAGCAGTCCTTTGAAGAGCGCAACATGGTGCTGTACACCGTGTCCTTTGGCAGCATCGGCGCTGAAGGCGAGAAGTTCGCCAAGGACGCGAAGGACAACAAGAAGCTCGCGCCGCCGGAAACCAACGCGCTGATCCGCGCACTCAAGCTGGGCGCCGGCAGTGGTACCAAGGTGATCCTGGTGGGCAAGGACGGTGAGAAAAAACTCGAGAAGACCGTGCCACCCGACACCCTCAACCTGGCGGATTTCTTCAGCGCAATTGATCAGATGCCCCAGGCTGAAAAGGACCTTGCCGCGCCGGCCGAACCTGAGCCCGCTGCCCCTGCAGCAGGCAAGGCTGGAGCCAAGGCGGGCAAAAACACCAAGCATCCAGCGCCACAACCGGCACTGGATGATTGAGCGTTTTTCTGTAGGAGCTGGCTTGCCTGCGATAGCATCACCTCGGTAATTCAGGCACACCGCGGTGATGCCATCGCAGCCTCGCTAAAGCTCGACAGCTCCCACATCACGCCTCAAGCTCCAGGCTTTTCACCGGCCACCGCCGGTGCCTTGCGTATCGGGAAGGGGAAGTAGAAAAACCGCAGGAACGCTACCCGCTTGATCACTTCGCCGATCATCAACGGCACCACCACCGCCACCACCAGCCCGATGCTCGCCGACAGCAGCGGATGCAGCCCGAACCGTTCCATCAAGTCCACCGTCTTGTGTTGAATTTCCCCGTGGAAGATCAACAGAATCAACGTCGACTGCCCGATGTACGTCATCGCCCGCGTCAGCAGCCCCGAGACCATCATCACCCCGGCCAGGGCCCAGCATACATATACGCCGATCACCGCCAGCAAACTGGTCCACAGCCAGTGGTCGTAACGCCGCTGTGCCAGGTCCATGGTGTCCCAGCTGTAGATGAACACCACCGCAAACAACGCCATGGCGCCCAGTAGCGTCAGCAACGAACTCTGGTGGCGACGCAGCACGTCCCGCAGCAAGTAACCAAAGATAAAATAGGTACTGCTGATCAACGTCACATCAATGCTGAACGGCAGCCCCGGCATCGTCCAGGTCTGCCCGCCGACGGTCACCGGCACCTGCCAGAACCACGGCAGGGTCCAGATCCCGAGCATCAATTGCAGGGTGATCACCACGCAGCTCATGGCCAGCGACAAGCCCAGGCGCTGCATCAGCCGCAACATCACCCAGCCGAACAGAATCGCCACCCAGAAGTGCGGCAGGAACCACAGCGCCTGCCATGGAATGGTGTCCACCGAGGCATACAGCACGCCGCCGATGTCCGGCAGCAGTGCCTGGCCGCGCAGCAGGTCGCGGATCAGGATGTACACCAGCATGGTGAAGAAGAACGGCTTGAGCAGTGCATCGGCCTTGCGCACCGCCATCTCGACAAAGGGTTGTTCAGGCTTGAAGAACACCCCGGAGAGAAAGAAGAACAACGGCAGGATAAATACCGCCAGCAGCGGGTACAGCAAGTCCAGGGAACTGGCGACAAACCAGCTGTGCCCGAACACGATGATCAGGATGCCAATGCCCTTGGCAATATCCATTTGAATCCAGCGTTTTTTCACCTGACTGCTCCCACTCTATAAATCTGCCTTGCGCCACGGCTTGAGCCACAGGCCCATGCCCAGCAACACCACGGCCCCCGCCAGGGTGCTCAACCCCAGCTGAAGCCAAATACCTTGAACCCGAAACAACACCAACGCCGCCAAGCCCATCACCAGCCCACTCAGCAACCAGTGCCCCTTCCAGGGCAGGGCGCCGAGCAAGGCCTGGCGTTGCATCAACAGCAACGCGGTGCACAGCACGCCGGCGAGGGCGGCCAGCGGGATACCCGCCAGGCCAAACACAAACGGCAGCACACCCAGCAGCAACACGT
>NZ_JACARK010000214.1:0-11313 GCF_013386655.1 Pseudomonas sp. K5002
AAGCATTGGTCGCGGCGCTGGCGTCTGCGGCGTAGATCCCGGCCTGCGGCGTGTTCTCGACCTTCTGCTCGCCGAACAGGCGCTTGCGCTCTACGTCCGAACGCAGGCGAATCGCCCCCAATGCTTCTACGAGGCGCATGGATACATGGCTTTTGCCAACGGCCGATACGCCATGGGTGATGGCCAGGAAGCGCGATGGGATGGTGCTGTAGCTTTCTGCCAGGTTGGCGTAGTTGCGGTACTGGCGCAGGGTGGTAGCGCGCTGCACCGCATCCGCCTCGGAAGGCATGCTGAACAGCGCGATCTTCGCGCGTACCAGGGCGCGGTAGGCTTTATAGAAGTTCAGTACTTCCAGGCCTTGATAGTCGCCGGTCAGCTCCAGGTACTGGCTGATGAAGCGTCGTGCCAGGCTCTTGAGGCCACGGTCTTCCAGGTCCATCGCCAAAAAGCCGGTGTCGGCATACACGTCGGTGAAGCGGAACGGCTCGTTGAACTCGATGCAGTCGAAGATGACCACGTGGCCATCAATCATCGTGGCGTTGCCCAGGTGGATATCACCGTGGCATTCGCGGGTGAAGCCATTGAGCTTGCGTTGTTCGAACAGTGGCTTGAGGCGCTCGAAACTGCTTTCAGCCCAGGCCTGCAAGGCGTCCAGTTGTGCCAGGTCGGCCTTGTCGCTGAGGAACGGACGGATCTGCTCGAAGTTCTGCAGCACCGGTGCCATGACATCGTGCGGCGTGCCAGCAGAGTTAGTGGCCGGGACTTTCGGGGCATTCAGGTGAAAATGCGCGATCTGCCTGGCCATTTCGTCGATGTGCGCGCTGGTCAGTTCGCCGTTGGCCTGCAGAGTGCTGAGCAGTTGGCTTTGCGGGAACTGGCGCATTTTCAGCATGTAGTCGACCACCGGACCGTCGCCGCCCAACTGCGGTGCCTCGGCGCTGCCGGTGATCGGCAACACTTCAAGATACAAATCATCGGTCAGGCGCTGGTTGAGGCGCAGCTCTTCATTGCAGAAGTGTCCGCGGGCTTGCAGGGTGGTGAAATCGAGGAAGCCGAAATTCACCGGCTTCTTCATCTTGTAAGCATAGGGCCCAGTGAGCAGGACCCAGGAAATATGGGTCTCGATGACTTGGAACTGATCCACCGGATGGGGAAACAGGGCCGGGTTTTGCAGGGCAGCAATCAGGGACTGGCTCACGGGCGATCCTTCAGAGTCTGGGAAAATTCATGGCGGGCATTATGGCTCCTACAGGCGGTCGTGCAAACCGCTGTCCGGCTCATGTTGGTCATCAATAAAGTGCGTATAATCCGCCGCCATGACTCGTACCCGATCTCCCCGTTCCCGTAAAAAACCTCCTTCCCGCGGCCTGCGCCCTTGGCTGGGCTGGGCGCTTAAGCTCAGCCTGGTAGGGCTTGTCGTGATCGCCGGCTTCGCGGTTTACCTCGATGCCGTGGTCCAGGAGAAGTTCTCCGGCAAGCGCTGGACCATTCCGGCCAAGGTCTACGCGCGCCCGCTGGAACTGTTCAGCGGCCAGAAGCTGAGCAAGGATGACTTCCTCACCGAGCTCGATGCCCTGGGCTATCGCCGCGAACCCGTGAGCAATGGCCCTGGCGCCGCTGCCGTCAGCGGCAACACGGTTGACCTGAACACCCGCGGCTTCCAGTTCTATGAAGGCCTGGAAAAACCCCAGCCGGTGCGCGTGCGCTTCTCTGGCGACTACGTAGCCGAACTGTCCTCGCTCAACGGCTCGAAGTTGCCGGTGGTGCGCCTGGAACCCTTAATGATCGGTGGGATTTATCCGAAAAACCTGGAAGACCGCATCCTGATCAAGATCGATCAGGTGCCGCCTTACCTGCTGGATACCCTGATCGCCGTCGAAGACCGGGATTTCTACAGCCACTGGGGCGTATCACCGAAGTCCATCGCGCGCGCCCTCTGGGTCAACACCTCCGGCGGCAAGATGACCCAGGGCGGCAGTACGCTGACGCAGCAATTGGTCAAGAACTTCTACCTGACCAACGAGCGCAGCCTGACCCGCAAGCTGACCGAAGCCATGATGGCGATGCTGCTGGAGCTGCACTACAGCAAGCAGGAAATTCTTGAGGCGTACCTCAATGAAGTATTCGTTGGCCAGGACGGTCAGCGTGCCGTCCACGGTTTTGGTCTGGCCAGCCAGTTCTTCTTCGGCCAGCCGTTGTCCGAGCTGAAGTTGCACCAGGTGGCGCTGCTGGTGGGCATGGTCAAGGGGCCGTCCTACTACAACCCGCGTCGCAACCCGGAGCGGGCGCTGGAGCGCCGTAACCTGGTGCTGGATGTACTTGAGCAGCAAGGTGTCGCCACCCCTGAACAAGTGGCCGCCGCGAAGAAAATGCCACTGGGTGTAACCACCCGCGGCAAGCTCGCCGACAGCTCCTTCCCGGGCTTTATCGACCTGGTCAAACGCCAGCTGCGTGAAGACTACCGCGACGAAGACTTGACCGAAGAAGGCCTGCGGATCTTCACCAGTTTCGACCCGATCCTGCAGATGAAGGCCGAAGCGTCGGTCAATGACACCTTCAAACGCCTGACAGGTCGTAAAGGCTCTGACGACGTCGAGGCTGCGATGGTGGTGACCAACCCGGAAACCGGCGAAGTCCAGGCCATGATCGGCAGTCGCCAGGCCAGCTTTGCCGGGTTCAACCGGGCGCTGGACGCGGTGCGGCCGATTGGCTCGCTGGTCAAGCCGGCGGTGTACCTGACCGCGCTGGAAAAACCGAGCAAGTACACGCTGACCAGTTGGCTGTCCGATGACCCGCTGTCGGTCAAAGGGGCTGATGGCCAGATGTGGACGCCGCATAACTTTGATCGTCGCTCCCACGGTACGATTTTCCTATACCAGGGCTTGGCGCATTCCTACAACATCTCGACTTCCCGCCTCGGCCTTGAACTGGGCGTGCCGAACGTGCTCAAGACGCTCGGCCGGTTGGGCATCACTCGGGAGTTCCCGGCGTTCCCATCGATGCTGTTGGGTGCGGGTGCGATGAGCCCGATGGAAGTGGCGACCATGTACCAGACCCTGGCCAACGGTGGTTTCAATACGCCGATGCGTGGGATCCGGAGCGTGTTGACGGCCGAAGGCGAACCGCTCAAGCGTTATCCGTTCCAGATTCAGCAACGCTTTGACCCGGCCTCGATCTATCTGATCCAGAACGCCATGCAGCGCGTGATGCGCGAAGGTACCGGACGCTCGGCCTACAACGTGCTGCCGGCCAACCTGACACTGGCCGGCAAGAGCGGTACCAGTAACGATTCGCGGGACAGCTGGTTCGCAGGGTTCAGCCAGGACCTGCTGGCAGTGGTTTGGCTGGGGCGTGATGACAACGGCAAGACGCCGTTTACCGGTGCCACCGGCGCGTTGCAGGTATGGACCAGTTTCATGAAAAAGGCCGATCCACTGCCGCTGAACATGCCGCAGCCGGACAATATCGTCCAGGCCTGGATCGATCCGCACACCGGCCAGGGTTCCGATGCCAACTGTCCGGGCGCGGTGCAGATGCCGTATATTCGCGGCAGCGAGCCACCACCCGGTGCAGCGTGCGGAGCCAGTGCGCCCGCCAGTGCTGAATCGGTGATGGATTGGGTCAAGGGCTGGATGAATTAAGCAAAGAGGGTTTCACGTGAACAAGTTGTTGATTCCAGCTATTACAGTTTTGGCATTGCTCGGTGGTTGCGCCAGCGTGGAGCGGGGCTCTATTCCGGTGGTGGACTCCAGTACAACGGTGTCCAACAACGACCGGATCTCGGCCAACGGCGGCTTCCGCCAAACCGTTACCAACCGCCCTGCCCAGGCCCGGCCCCAGGCGCAAGCCGTGCCTCAGGACTCTGGTGTAGTGGTGATGATCCCGGGTGGCGGCGCTGCCACCTCGGCTCCGATCAGTACTCAACCATGGACCCCAGGCCCAAGTACATCGGGCCCGATCGATGCCACGCCGATTCAAACGGCACCGATCAACCAGGGCACCTACAACATGCCGTCGACGCCGAGTGGAATTCCTTCCGCCAGCAGTGCCGGCGGTCTGTCAGCCGATGAGCAGTTGGATGGCCCGGTGCTGGCGTTGCTCACCACTGCCCAACAGCAGCAGTCGGGTGGCGATTTGAACGGCGCATCGTCGAGCCTCGAGCGCGCCCAGCGCGTGGCACCGCGTGAACCGCAAGTGCTATACCGCCTGGCTCAGGTTCGCATGGCCCAGGGCGATGCCCCGCAAGCAGAACAATTTGCCCGTCGCGGCCTGACCCTGGCCAATGGCCGTCCAGACCTGCAGGCCAGCCTGTGGAGCTTGATCGGTGATGCCCGCGAGAAGCAAGGCGATGCTGCCGGCGCCGCCCAGGCTCGGCAAAAAGCCAAGGTAAGCCTCTGATGGATGCACGCTTTCCGGCAATTGCCGAACAGTTGTTGTTGATCGAGCGTGAACTGCGCTTGCAGGGCTGGTGGGACGAATTGTCCCCCAGTGCTGAAGCCTTGAGCAGTGTTGAGCCGTTTTCCGTCGACACACTGGACTTTCACCAGTGGCTGCAATGGATTTTCCTGACACGGATGAAGCAAATCCTCGAACAGGACCTGCCATTGCCCAATGCGTCTGGGATTCTGGAGATGGCCGAGATGGTTTACGCCGATCGGCCACTTGAGAGCCTTGGCCTGCGGACTGCGCTGAAAAAGTTCGATCAACTGATCGTCGACGCTCGTTAATTGCCTGGCTGCCGGTTTTTCCGGCAGTCTTGCGCATATTTCTACCGCTTTGCGCCATTCAGGCGAGTTTTATCCCTCCTCAAGCCCCTTTCTTCTACGTTCTCATGCGCTTAGTTGGAAAAAAGCGCAATTATTGCTTGACTTGGAGGGGCTGAAACAGAAGAATCCAAAGTCCGCTGTAGAGGGACTGCCAGAAGCAGACCCACTCAGCAGATCATGAGGCGCATACCCGCGCCGACCTGTTACACCCGCAACGCGTTACCTCGCGCTGGGTGGGAAAATCCCGCAACACTTGGGACGCTCCCAATACTTGCTCAGTCAGTGCTGACGTAGTCGGCGACCACCGTCGCTCATGCTCTGCTGAGAAGTAAACCTATTAAGACCCGTCGGTTTTTAACGGACGGTATTCTGGCGTTTTAGAGGTGAACAACGTGGAGCTTTTATCTGGCGGTGAGATGCTCGTCCGCTTTTTGCGTGACGAAGGCGTCGACTATATCTACGGGTACCCAGGTGGTGCTCTGCTGCATGTCTACGACGCACTGTTCAAGGAACCGGCTGTTACCCACATCCTGGTTCGCCACGAACAAGCTGCTACCCATATGGCTGACGGTTACGCCCGTGCCACCGGTAAAGCCGGTGTGGTACTGGTGACTTCCGGCCCTGGCGCGACCAATGCCATTACCGGCATCGCGACGGCCTATATGGACTCCATCCCGATGGTGATCATTTCCGGCCAGGTGGCGAGCACCATGGTCGGTACCGATGCATTCCAGGAAACCGACATGATCGGTATTTCCCGGCCGATCGTGAAACACAGCTTCATGATCAAGCATGCCTCGGAAATCCCGGAAGTCATGAAGAAGGCGTTCTACCTCGCACAGTCCGGTCGCCCGGGTCCTGTGGTGGTCGATATCCCGAAAGACATGACCAACCCGGCGGAAAAATTCGAATACATCTTCCCGAAGAAAGCCAAGCTGCGTTCCTACAGCCCGGCCGTTCGCGGGCACTCGGGGCAAATCCGCAAGGCGGCAGAAATGCTGTTGGCGGCCAAGCGTCCGGTGCTCTACTCGGGTGGTGGGGTGATTCTGGGCGGCGGTTCTGCACCGCTGACCGAACTGGCCAAGCTGCTCAACCTGCCAGTCACCAACACCTTGATGGGCCTTGGCGCGTTCCCGGGTTCGGACCGTCAGTTCGTCGGCATGCTCGGCATGCACGGCAGCTACACCGCCAACCTGGCCATGCACCATGCTGACGTGATCCTCGCCGTCGGTGCGCGGTTCGATGACCGGGTGATCAATGGCGCGAGCAAGTTCTGCCCGAATGCCAAGATCATCCACATCGATATCGACCCGGCATCCATCTCCAAGACCATCAAGGCCGACGTGCCTATCGTAGGTCCTGTGGAAAGCGTGCTGACCGAAATGGTCGCTGCGCTGAAGGAAATCGGCGAAGCCCCGAACAAGGATTCCGTTGCCAGCTGGTGGAAGCAGATCGACGAGTGGCGCGGTGATCGCGGCCTGTTCCCTTACGACAAGGGTGATGGCAGCGTCATCAAGCCACAGACCGTGATCGAAACCCTGTGCGAAGTGACCAAAGGCGATGCCTTTGTGACCTCCGATGTGGGCCAGCACCAGATGTTCGCGGCGCAGTACTACAAGTTCGACAAGCCTAACCGCTGGATCAACTCCGGTGGCCTGGGCACGATGGGCTTTGGTTTCCCTGCGGCCATGGGTGTGAAGCTGAGCTTTCCGGATACTGACGTTGCGTGCGTCACCGGCGAAGGCAGTATCCAGATGAACATCCAGGAACTGTCGACCTGCCTGCAATATGGCTTGCCGGTGAAGATCGTCTGCCTGAACAACGGTGTACTGGGCATGGTTCGCCAGTGGCAGGACATGAGCTACGGCAGCCGTCACTCCCATTCCTACATGGAGTCTCTGCCTGACTTCGTCAAATTGGTTGAAGCCTATGGCCATGTCGGCATGCGCATCACCGATCTGAAGGATTTGAAGCCGATGATGGAAGAGGCGTTCGCCATGAAGGACCGCCTGGTGTTCCTCGATATTCAGGTCGACACCAGCGAGCACGTCTACCCGATGCAGATCAAAGACGGCTCCATGCGCGATATGTGGCTGAACAAGACGGAGCGTACCTAATCATGCGGCACATTATCTCCCTGCTTCTGGAGAACGAACCGGGCGCTCTGTCACGTGTGGTCGGACTGTTTTCGCAACGCAACTACAACATCGAAAGCCTGACCGTGGCGCCGACCGAAGACCCGACCTTGTCGCGTCTGACGTTGACCACCGTTGGTCATGATGAGGTGATCGAGCAGATCACCAAGAACCTCAACAAGCTGATCGAAGTGGTCAAGCTGGTCGACTTGTCGGAAAGTGCCCACATCGAGCGTGAGCTGATGCTGGTCAAGGTCAAGGCTACGGGTGCACAACGGGCCGAGATCAAGCGCACTACCGACATTTATCGCGGGCAGATCGTCGATGTGAGCGCCAGCGTTTATACCGTTCAACTGACCGGTACAAGCGACAAGCTGGACAGCTTCATCCAGTCGATCGGGACGGCCTCGATTCTGGAAACTGTACGCAGTGGCGTCACCGGGATTGCTCGTGGCGACAAAGTACTCAGCATCTAACTCAAATTTAGCGAATGGCCTTAAACGGCCTGGATATATAGAGGAACCTCATGAAAGTTTATTACGATAAAGATTGTGACCTGTCGATCATCCAGGGCAAAAAAGTCGCCATCATCGGCTACGGTTCCCAGGGCCA
The DNA here is from genome assembly GCF_013386655.1 of Pseudomonas sp. K5002. Classification (NCBI taxonomy): domain Bacteria; kingdom Pseudomonadati; phylum Pseudomonadota; class Gammaproteobacteria; order Pseudomonadales; family Pseudomonadaceae; genus Pseudomonas; species Pseudomonas sp. K5002. The sequence continues at coordinate 7,514 of NZ_JACARK010000214.1, forward strand.
CGCCCAAGCGTGCAACCTGAAAGATTCCGGCGTTGACGTGACCGTTGGCCTGCGCAAAGGCTCGGCCACTGTTGCCAAGGCTGAAGCCCACGGCCTGAAAGTGACTGACGTTGCTTCTGCTGTTGCTGCTGCCGACCTGGTCATGATCCTGACCCCGGACGAGTTCCAGTCCGCGCTGTACAAGAACGAAATCGAGCCGAACATCAAGAAGGGCGCCACCCTGGCCTTCTCCCACGGCTTCGCGATCCACTACAACCAGGTTGTGCCGCGCGCCGACCTCGACGTGATCATGATCGCGCCGAAAGCACCGGGCCACACCGTGCGCTCCGAGTTCGTCAAAGGCGGCGGTATCCCTGACCTGATCGCGATCTACCAGGACGCCTCGGGCAACGCCAAGAACGTTGCACTGTCCTACGCTGCTGGCGTGGGTGGCGGTCGTACCGGCATCATCGAAACCACCTTCAAGGACGAGACTGAAACCGACCTGTTCGGCGAACAAGCCGTTCTGTGCGGCGGTACCGTTGAACTGGTCAAAGCCGGTTTCGAAACCCTGGTTGAAGCTGGCTACGCGCCAGAAATGGCCTACTTCGAATGCCTGCACGAACTGAAGCTGATCGTTGACCTCATGTACGAAGGCGGTATCGCCAACATGAACTACTCGATCTCCAACAACGCCGAATACGGCGAGTACGTGACTGGCCCGGAAGTGATCAACGCCGAGTCCCGCCAGGCCATGCGCAACGCCCTGAAACGTATTCAGGACGGCGAATACGCCAAAATGTTCATCAGCGAAGGTGCAACCGGCTACCCTTCGATGACCGCCAAGCGTCGTAACAACGCCGCTCACGGTATCGAGATCATCGGCGAGCAACTGCGCTCCATGATGCCGTGGATCGGTGCCAACAAGATCGTCGACAAAGCCAAAAACTAAGTCGTACGGATCAAGGGAAAACGCGGCTTAGGCCGCGTTTTTTCGTTTGCGGGGCAGGTTCTGGTATAAAGCTGCATCGTTTGCGGGCGAACACTCGCCGCAAGTTTCTGTCGAAATTTTTCACACCGTTGCAAGGTAAAGTCCATGAGCGAACGTCCCGAAGAGCCAAACCAGGCCTCTGACGCCGAAAGCCTGCTACCGATCGATGAACATGTCGAAGAAGGGCACGATGCTGAAGGCCGTAAAGTCCGGCATCGTGGCATCTATCTTCTGCCGAATCTGTTCACCACTGCGAACCTGTTCGCGGGGTTCTACTCCATCATCAATTCCATGAGTGCCCAGAGTGCGTTGGCGGCCGGCGATGCGGCCGGGGCCAGCAAGTACTTTGGTTTTGCCGCGATTGCGATCTTCGTCGCCATGGTCCTTGATGGCCTGGATGGCCGGGTTGCGCGGATGACCAACACCCAGAGTGCCTTCGGCGCCGAGTATGACTCGCTGTCGGACATGGTTGCCTTCGGTGTGGCGCCGGCGTTGCTCGCATTTGCCTGGGCGCTGGGTGATATGGGCAAGGTTGGCTGGATGGTTGCCTTCATCTATGTGGCGGGCGCGGCATTGCGTCTGGCGCGCTTTAATACCCAGGTGGGGACTGCCGACAAGCGCTACTTCATTGGCCTGGCCAGTCCGGCTGCGGCGGGTGTGGTAGCCGGTATTGTCTGGGCATTCAGCGACTACGGTATCCAGGGTTCCAAGATGTCGTTCCTGGTGGCCTTGATGGTTGCGGCGGCCGGCATGCTGATGGTCAGCAATATCAAGTACAACAGCTTCAAGGAGCTGGATCTCAAAGGGCGTGTGCCGTTTGTGGCTATCCTTGCAGTGGTGCTGGTGTTTGCCGTGGTCTTCAGTGATCCGCCGCGAATCCTGCTGCTGGCTTTCCTTGTGTATGCCGCGTCCGGCCCGGTGCAGTACCTTCTGCATCTTCGTCAGCGCAAAACGTTGCCTTAATGTAATTTCCCCCATACTCCGCAGTCTATTGGTGCATCTGTCCTCCAAAGCTGCGGAGTTGCCATGTTAATCAAGTTTCCCAAAGCGTCTGATTGCCAAGAATCGGATGTCACGCCTGAATCCCTCTATTTCTCTCGCCGCAGCTTGCTCGGTGGTGCGCTTGCCGGCCTGGCTGCCAGCAGCCTGCCGCGTTGGGCCAGTGCGGATGATGCGGCACGTTATGCCGATGTCGAGCCGGGCAATGCACCTGGCTGGTTTGCCGAAAAGCTCCCGGGTACCAAATGGCAGGCGATTACCGTCAAGGACGAGGCCATCACCCCTTTCAAGGACGCAACCCACTACAACAACTTCTATGAGTTCGGTACGGACAAGGGCGACCCTGCAGCCAATGCCGGGTCTCTGAAGACTGAGCCGTGGAGTGTGGTGATAGATGGTGAGGTCGCCAAACCTGGGCGCTATGCGCTTGAAGACTTCATGAAGCCCTATCAGTTGGAAGAGCGAATCTATCGACTGCGCTGTGTAGAGGCCTGGTCGATGGTCATTCCGTGGATAGGGTTCCCTATATCGGAACTGCTCAAGCACGTCGAGCCGACCTCGAATGCCAAGTACATCCGTTTTGAAACCCTGCAGGATCCCAAGAGCATGCCGGGGCAGCGGTCCAACTTCGCCTTGATCGACTGGCCTTATGTAGAAGGGCTGCGATTGGATGAGGCGATGAATCCCCTGGCGATCCTTGCGGTGGGCATGTATGGGCGGGAGCTGCCGAACCAGAACGGCGCGCCGTTGCGGTTGGTGGTGCCGTGGAAGTACGGATTCAAGAGCGTCAAGTCGATCGTGCGCATCAGCCTGGTCAGCGAGCAGCCGAAAACCACCTGGCAAAGTATTGCCGCGAGTGAGTATGGGTTTTACGCAAATGTGAATCCTACCGTCGACCATCCGCGTTGGACCCAGGCGCGGGAGCGGCGGTTGCCCAGCGGGCTGTTCAGTCCCAATGTGCGTGAGACACAAATGTTCAACGGCTACGCCGATGAAGTCGCTTCTCTTTATACGGGCCTCGATCTGCGGAAGAACTATTAATGCGCTATCCGATCTGGCGCATCGGCGTCTTTATAGCAGCGGCGGTGTGGCCGCTGTTCTGGCTGTACGAGGCCTGGAGCTTTGCGCTGGGACCTGACCCGGGCAAGGTTCTGATGGATCGGCTCGGGCTTGGCACCTTGATTCTGTTGTTAATAACCCTGGGTATGACACCGTTGCAGAAGCTCAGTGGTTGGGCGGGGTGGATCGCCGTGCGACGGCAACTGGGATTGTGGTGCTTTGCCTATGTGGTTTTGCATCTCGCTGCTTACTGCGTGTTTATCCTTGGGTTGGATTGGTCGCAGTTGGGGGTTGAGCTACGGAAGCGGCCTTACATTATTGTGGGTACCTTGGGATTCCTTTCTCTATTGGTGCTGGCAGTCACCTCCAACCGATACAGCCAGCGTCGCCTTGGTGTGCGCTGGAAGAAACTGCATCGTTTGGTTTACGTGATTCTCGGGCTTGGTTTGCTGCATATGCTGTGGATCGTGCGGGCAGATCTCAAGGAGTGGGCTATCTATGCATCTATAGGGGCGCTGCTTCTGGTCCTGCGTATACCGCCGGTGATGCGCCGAATTCCCCGTCTTATTGCTAAAAAACCATCTTCTGCAACAAAAGCGTAATTAACCCTTGACGGCAGATTCTGGAAGTCTATAATTCGCCCCACTTCCGGCGCAGTCGAAACGGAAAACTCCTTGGTAAACAAAGAGTTATGTAGGTTTCGACAGCGAGCTGCTTCAGATCATCGAGGCCCAGAAGGAGTTAGTAAGGCGGTGTTGTTTGGCCCTATTAA
>NZ_JACARK010000215.1:0-3080 GCF_013386655.1 Pseudomonas sp. K5002
CAGGTACCGCGCGCCCGCCTGCACATTGTTGTCCAGGCTTTCGATGTTGTTCACCCCGACCCGCTGCGCCGCCGATGGCGTGATCTGCATCAGCCCGGTGGGGCCGCCGCTGCTGCGAGCGCCAGGGTCCAGGGCAGACTCCTTGAACGCCAGCGCGGCCAGGTTCAGCCAGTCCATGCCCTGCTCGCGGGCATGCTTTTGCAGCACCGGGCGCAGTTTTTCCAGGCGCTGGCGGTCGACGCGAGCCAGTGGATAACGTACCTGGTAGAGGCGGCGGTAGATGCGCTGGAACGCCACATCCTGATCGGACGGCGTGCGGTAGGTCTTGAGGAAGCGATCAATACTGGCCCGCAGCATCGAGGCATCCTGGCGCACAAACCAATACTCTTCGCCCGGCTCGCTGATGGTCACTTGCCGGTCGAAACGCAGCTTGGGCAGGATCTTCGCCCAGCGTTCGGCAATCGGCCGCTCGACAATGGTCAGGTGGAAAATCCCGGCCTGTACCATCTCCAGCACGTCCTCTACCGCGAGGCTCGGATCCACCCATTCCACCTTCACCGGCGGCAATTTGTGCAGCGCCAGCTTCTGGTTGACCTGGCTGATCGCGTCCGACGCGGCACTGCCCGTGGTCAAGGCCAGCGTGCGCCCGGACAGTTGCTCCAGCCGGGTAAACCGCCGCTCGCCCTTCAGCCCCACCAGCCATAACGGCACGTCGCTGGCGATCGGGTCGCTGGTGGCAATCTTGTGGGCGGCCTTCACATCCAGCAATTCGCCGGGTGCCACCAGGTCGCCCTCGCCACGGGCCAATGCGCCAATCAGCTGATCCTTGGCCTTGGGAATAATCTTGAGGTTGATTTCCTCGCCGTCACGGGCGTGACCGTTGAGGTATTGCTCGAAAGCGCGCAGGCGATGGTATTCAACACCGATGGCCTGGCCCTGGACTTCGCCGGAACTGTTGCGGCTCTGGTTGACCAATACCCGCAAGGTGCGGCTGCTGCGGATTTCCGCAAGGTCGCGGACCTTGCCGGGCCGGGTCACTTCCAGCGGCCCGTCCAGACGCGCAACCGCCGCCATGGGCAGCAGTAACGTCAGGCACAACACAAGCAACGCCGAGGGTCGGATCATCCGCTCTCCGGAAGAAAGAATACTGCCCATTGCTTCGCGAAAAACGAGGCGTTGGGGGACAGAAACAGAGCGCCATGAGCGCAGGCTTTGGGCGCAAGGGTGGCACGGCAGATGGCGACAAACCAAACACGGTGTTACTTGCGACTTTCAAAGACAGCTTTAACTCGTTGTAGTTCTTGGCTTTTCTTATAAATCTACAGCTCTGATATGCTTTCCGACCGCAGGCGGAGGTAGCACCATGCAACTCATTGATATCGGCGTCAACCTGACCAACCCAAGTTTCGACGAAAAGCACCAGGCCGTTCTCGACCGTGCCTACGCCGCCGGGGTGAGCCAATTGGTGCTCACCGGTACCAGTGTCGATGGCAGCGAACAGGCCCTGGAGCTGTGCCAGCAACTGGACGAAAGTGGCCAACGCCTGTTCGCCACCGCCGGCATTCACCCCCACTCTGCCAGTGACTGGAACGCCGAAAGCGCCAGGCGCCTGCGCGGCCTGCTCAAGGAAAGTCGCGTGCGTGCGGTGGGTGAATGCGGGCTGGATTTCAACCGGGATTTCTCACCGCGCCCCCAGCAGGAAAAAGTCCTCGAAGAACACCTGGCCCTGGCCGTGGAGTTGAAGCTCCCGGTATTCCTCCACGAACGTGACGCCAACCAGCGCCTGCTGGAAATCCTGCGGGACTACCGCGATCACCTGTCGGCCGCCGTGGTGCACTGCTTCACCGGCGAGCAGCGGGCGCTGTTCAGCTACCTCGACCTGGACCTGCATATCGGTATCACCGGCTGGATCTGTGACGAGCGCCGTGGGACGCACCTGCATCCGCTGGTCAGGGAAATCCCCCGGGGCCGCCTGATGCTGGAAAGCGACGCGCCCTACCTGCTGCCTCGCACCCTGCGGCCCAAGCCGAAAAACGGTCGCAACGAACCCGCCTATTTGCCGGAAGTCCTGCGGGAGGTCGCGTTGCACCGCGAAGAAACCGCGGAAGACCTGGCGCAACACAGCACCGCCTGTGCCCGCGCCTTTTTTGGATTGCCTGTGCCGGATTGACGCGGCGCATTGACCCATATCAAAACCCGGCATCCCGATAGCGGCACAATAATGGCACCTTGCCAATGCTGTTTCCGCTATCAGAGAAAACCTTCCATGGGTGCCTGGCTTAGCAACATCTCGCTGAAGTACAAATTCTGGGCCGTGAACGCGGTCGCCTTCATCACTACCCTGCTGCTGGTGTTGTACGCCGTGCAGCTCGAACAACAGGCCCGCAGCCAGGCCGCGCAAGCGTCGGCGCAAGCCCAGGGGCGCTTGCTCGGTGCCTGGCCCGCCGGCCAGCCACTGCCCAAGGGCGAGCACTGGCTGACGTTTGCCAGGGGCAAAGTCCCACAACTGGGCGACGAAGATCTGTCAGCCCTGGCCAACGCCAGTGGCTGGGTGGATTTCAATCACATGCCACTGTTCGGCGAAAACCCGCTGATGGGCGCCGAAGTAATCAGCCGTGCCGACGGTCAACAGGTCGCCGTGCTGGCCTACGGGCCCAGCTTGAGCCAAGTGTTCGAAGAACGCTTCGCCAACTACGCCGTAGCGGTGATGATTCTGATGCTGGCCATGCTCGGCGCCTCACAGCTGCTGATCCGCTTTCTCCTCAGCCAGCTCAACACCTTGAAAGACGTGATGCTGCACGTCGAGAAAACCGGCGACCTCTCGGCCCGCGTCCCCCTGGCCTGCAAGGATGAAGTCGGGCAGATGGCCAGCGCCTTCAACGCGATGCAGGCGGGTTATCAACGGGTGGTCAACACGGTTGCGCGCACCGCCAGGCAACTGGACGACGGCGCCGCACGCCTGGCCAGCAGCATGAACGAGGTGCAGCACGGCATGCTCGGCCAGCAAAGCGAAACCGACCAGGCCGCCACGGCGATCAACGAGATGACCGCCACCGTCTACCACATCGCCCAGCACGCCG
>NZ_JACARK010000216.1:0-8055 GCF_013386655.1 Pseudomonas sp. K5002
CAGGGAAACTCCCGGCACCAACTTGCACTCCACCGTCGGCGCCGCCTGGCGCAAACGCACCAGGGCCTGGGGCAGCAGGCCGGTCTGGGCGGTGGTGATGGCGCCGACCTTCAACTCGCCCCTGTACTCATTGGCATCCACCGGCACAGCCATGCGGTTGAACGTCTCGAGAATCTCCCTGGCCAGCGGCAGCGCGCGGATCCCCGCCGCGTTCAGCGTGGCCTGGCGCCCGGTGCGGTCGAACAACTGCACGCCGAGCACCTGCTCCAACTGACGGATCTGCGCACTCACCGCCGATTGCGTCAGCCCGATATGCATGCCCGCTGCGGCGAACGTGCCATGGCGGGTAACGGCGATAAAGGTTTTCAGTTCCCGCAGCATGGGCGTCTCGATTGATCAAAATAATTTGAGCTCGCTGCAAAAATTATCGTCTTTCCATCGGTTACGGCAAGGCTAGACTCGCAAGGACTTAATACCCATAGAGGTTAAACCTGATGGCACTGGCTCCTTTTCACCTGGCAATTCCGGTATTCGACCTGGCGGCAGCGCGGCAGTTTTATGGCGAGGTGTTTGGGTTGGAGGAGGGACGAGCCAGTGATCACTGGGTCGACTTCGACTTCTTCGGGCATCAATTGGTGATTCATGAGCATCCGAAAACCGCTTCTCAAGAGGCGGCGCACACCAATGCAGTGGACGGCCACGACGTGCCGGTGCCGCATTTTGGCGTGGTGTTGAGTTGGGATGATTGGCATGCGTTGGCGGAGCGTTTGCAGGCGCGCAATACCCAGTTTGTGTTGGAACCGCATATTCGTTTCAAAGGCCAGGTGGGCGAGCAGGCGACGTTGTTTCTGTTTGACCCGTGCGGCAACGCGTTGGAGTTCAAGGCGTTCAAGGACATTGGGCAGTTGTTTGCCAAGTGAGGGCGCTTTGATGAATGGCCTGGATGCAACGGGCATCGCCGAGGCGGTGGGTTCGGGGGCGATTACGCCGGCTTTGGTTGCTGAACACTTTCTTGCGCGCATAGGTGTCGACGAACCAGATATCCAGGCGTTTGTATCCTTCGACGCTGAGGCGGTGCGCGAGCAGGCGTTGCAGCTTGAAGGCTGTTCCGGTCCGCTGGCGGGCTTGCCCGTGGGGGTCAAGGACATCTTTGATACCGCCGACCACCCAACGGAATTCTATTCGCCGATTTACCTGGGTAATCGTCCATCGCGGGATGCCCATGTGGTGACGCTGCTACGACAGGCGGGCGCGATCATCATGGGCAAGACCCACACCACCGAATTTGCCTACATGAACACGGGGCCGACGCGTAATCCGCTGGATTTGTCCTGCACTCCGGGTAGCTCCAGCGCGGGTTCTGCTGCGGGGATGGCGGCCGGGTTTTTCCCGTTGGCGTTGGGTACCCAAACGGCGGGGTCGTTGCTCAAGCCTGCGGCTTATTGCGGGTTGTTTGCCTTCAAACCGTCGTTTGGACTGGTCTCGCTGGAAGGCGTGAAACCCCTGGCGCCGAGCTTCGATACGGTGGGTTGGTATGGGCGCTCGGTGCGTGATCTTGAGCGGGTGGCGCAGGTGTTGATTCGAGGGTTTCCGGCTGTTGAGGTCGGTCGTCGGCCTTTGCGGCTTGGTTTCTGCCGTACTTCTCGCTGGTCGGATGTGCAGCCGGTGGTGGCCCAGGCGATTGAGCTAGCGATAGCTAGGTTGGGGCCTCTTGTCAGTGAAGTCGTGTTGCCCGAGGCGTTCGACGGAGTATTCGACGATCACCAGTTGATCAACGATTGCGAAGGTGCCCGTTCATTGGCCAAGGAGTTTCAGTCTCATCCCGAACTACTCAGCGACTCGACGTTGGCCATGATCGAGCGCGCCCAGACGACGAGTTGGGAGCAGGAGTCGGCAGCCAAGGCCCGCTTGGTACAACTGGCCCCGCAGCTTGCGCAAATCTGCCAGCCGTTTGATGCGATGTTGAGTGTTTCCTGCGGGATGCTGGCGCCGGTGGGGTTGGCGACCACGGGCCCGTCGGACTTCATCAAGTTCTGGGGCGCGTTTGGCTTGCCGCAGGTGAATGTACCGGTGATGCGTGGGGAAGGGGAGTTGCCGGTGGGGTTGCAGGTAATTGGGGCGTTTAGAGGGGATGCGCCGTTGCTAGGTACGGCGCAAGTCATTGTTAATGCGTTGGTAAGCTGAGAGTCAGTCAAGGCACAAAAACTGACATTAGTTCGCTGGCGAAGCGGCGATAGGCGTCGTCATCATATTCTTCGCATGAGCCCGTTCAGAAATGAGCGGGCTTTTTTCATTGGTGTGTCCTGTGTGTATAAAAGATGCTGCAGGATACCTTCGGTGTGTAAGATACACACTGTGGAGCGGGCGCGATGAGAAGCAGAGAGGTAATTGACTTGCTGATGGCGGATGGATGGTTTGAGGTGGCGGCGAAAGGCAGTCACCATCAATTCAAGCACTCAACCAAGCCCGGCCGGGTGACGGTTCCTCATCCTAAATCAGAGATAGCCAAGGGGACCTTGCACAGCATTTTGAAATCAGCAGGCCTGAAGTGATGACCGTAGGTTATGTGGTGAATGATCCCGCTGCGGCTCATTCAAAGGAGGAAAAATGAAATTTCCAGTGGTGATACACAAAGACGCTGATTCAGATTACAGCGTGACCGTCCCGGACGTGCCAGGTTGCTTTTCTGCGGGCACAACCTTTTCCGAAGCTCTGGATAATGTCCGCGAAGCTTTAGCGCTGCACCTCGAGGGATTGGTTGCTGATGAGGAGCGGCTTCCTCAGGCTAGAGAGGTCGACGTCCATTTGGAGAATCCGGACTTTGCGGGTGGCGTGTGGGCGGTGATCGACTTTGATCTCACTCCTTACCTGGGCAAGTCAGTCAGGTTCAACGCCTCACTGCCTGAGCAACTTTTGAATCGTATCGATGAGCGAGTGCAAAAAGACCATCGCTATGCCTCGCGCTCTGGGTTCCTGGCGACGGCGGCTTTGCGCGAACTTTCCGTTTGATAACGGGCCGGTAGAGCACGCAGTACAAAAAAGGCTTACACCGCAAAGCGTAAGTCTTTCTTTTATTCGAGGAGGTGTGATCAGCGAGACTACGACCCCTTGCACACCTTCGCAGCGGCAGCATCGTTCGGGATAAATGAATCCGGCGCGCCCGGCTTCAGCACCACGTACCCTCGCCGCCACGGTTGATCGTCCACCAGATTCCAGCGATGCCCTGTGCCGGTGTTGTCTTCGGCGATCAGTACTTCACCCGGATGCAACGTGAACTTCTCACCGCCGCGTGTCACGAACGCCAGGGTGCCGGACAGCGTCATGACGTACTGTGGCTCCGGGTCGTTATGCCAGCTATACGAGGAATGCGCCGCCGTTTGCTTGAAGTGAATGGCGGTCACGTCATTGCGCATGCTCTGGTCGATGGTGCCTTCCAGTACGTGCGAATTGTTGTCGGCGCCGGTGCAGAGCTTGAATGCCTTGATGGTGTCAGTGGCGGCGGGGGCGGCTTGTGCGCCGCTCAAGGTGGCGAGGGTGATTGCGACGGCGGCTGTGGCACGTATGCCCAGGCCGTGGATTGCGTTGCGCGGCGAGCGTTTTTGCTGATGCATGGAACAAGTTTCCCTCGTGCTGAATTGGCGTTGACTGGGAATCATGGTCAGTGCCGTAGCCGTTCGGGACAACTAACTAATGTTTCATTGCTGCACGACTCACGCGCCAGAAACGACAAAGCCGCGCAATGCGCGGCTTTCAAGATGGTGGACCCAGTAGGACTCGAACCTACGACCAAGGGATTATGAGTTGCTGGGCGACCGGGTATGCCTAGAGAAACCGTGCGTAGGTGAACGTAGGTTGGCATAGCTGGAGGGCCCGTTTTACTTGGGTTGAGCGTATTCTTGAGAAGCTTAAGCAAGCTAACTACTGTACTGCAGATGTACCTAGCTTGCACTCGGGTTCTGATTGAGCATATTTTCATCAACCGGGCTCTGTAGCGAAGGAAGGACGGGGAACCCTACAGCAGGATTTGCTTTCATTCATCCATGCTTCGGCCTACTCCCGCACCACTACGGTCGAGTATTGACTTTAGCGTCGGTCTGAATTTCCAGTTTAGTCAGCCAGTGTGCTTCTATCAAATGCTACTTATAGTCTGTAGACGCATAGTGTTCAAACGTCCGAGCATCCCTCGATGGAAAATATTCAAACATCATTGGGGGAAAGGATTCGCGTTTTGCGAATAGCTCTGGGGCTTTCACAAGAAGGGTTGGCTCACGCTTCTGGCTTACATAGAACTTATATAGGTTCTGTTGAAAGAGGAGAACGCAATTTAAGCCTGCAAAATATTGTGATTATTGCCAGGGCTTTATCCACTACCCCCTCAGAACTTCTTGAGGGTATCGAATGAGTTCGCCTTACAAAGATAAACCGGTTGCGGAATGGTCTTCTATTACAGATGAGCTGATAGCAGCGCATCCCCTCAGTGAAAGTCAGATTGTTGAGTATTGTTTAGCTGCGTGGAACGATATTTATTGTTCAAAAATAGGGCGGCATGGCTTTAAGATTGGAGAAGATATTTTTGTTCGTCCCCAAATAATTGGTGCGTTACTGCATGAGTTAATTCCTGCCGAGATCGTAGCAAATAATCCACAAATGTGGCAGAGAGAGCAGCGGGTTGATGATAAAGATATTGTTTATGTGCCTAATAATGCGTTCTCTATAGAGTTAAAGACTTCGTCAAATTCGTCTAAGATTTTTGGTAATAGGAGTTATGCTCAAGCTCCGACTGAAAGCAAGAAAAGCAAAGATGGATATTACTTGACGATAAATTTTGAGCAGATTAAGGAGAGGTCGAATACGCCTCCTGAAATAACAATTATTAGATTTGGATGGCTTGATCATACTGATTGGACTGGCCAAGCTGCCGCTACAGGGCAACAGGCTTGGCTCTCAAAAGAAACATATTTGTATAAGCTCAAAACGCTTTATTCAAAAAAATAACTCGGGTTGGGGGTTGAAGGCCGCTTTTTCATAGAGGTAGCTTTCAATTCGATCTTTAGCTATTTCCACGTATGCTTCATTTATTTCGAAGCCAATAACCTTTCTGTTGTTGGCGATTGCTGCAATTGCAGTGCTACCCGAGCCCATAAAAGGATCCAGTATCAAGTCCGACTCGTTCGAACTCGACTTGATAATTCTTTCAATCATTTCTGTCGGAAATTGAGCGGGGTGAGCCGTTCTTTCCTTTGATGAGCGTTTCGCTCCTGACGTTACTTTTGCAATTTGCCATACGTCGGAGGGGTTTTTTCCTAAGGGATTACATTTAAGTTTTCCGTTTTTTTTCTGGTTTGGATATTTGACGTTCGGGTCTCGTACTGCATCTAAATTGAATGTGTAAGCCTCTGGGTTTTTCACATACCACAGAAGCTTTTCATTACGAGGAGAGAATCTTAATTTGCATGCTACTCCTGCGGCATAGTTCCATACTACTTCTTGAAGAAGATAGAAAGGAGATTTGTCCCAAAGCAAATATGAAATAGGCACTGCGAGGCCTTTGCTCTTAACCTCAAAGTAACCAACGTTAAGCCAAAACGAGCCTTTTTCTAGTGTTATTCTGTGAATCTCTTTCATCCAAGCAGAGCACCATTCTACATATTCTGAAGTTTCTATAAGAGATTCATACTCTTTTCCGATATTGTAGGGTGGCGATGTTACAGTTAAGTCGATAATTCCTGATGGTAATTTCTGCATGCCATGCAGGCACTCCATATTGTAAATCGCAACGCCTTCATTTTCATAAGATGGTGAGCCCAAATGTTTTTTTGCTAACTCAAAATTTGTTAATGTCATAATTGCATTTCGCTCGCCGTAAAAGTCTATATGTGCGAATTCTATCAGCTATCATGGCTGAACTCCAGCGTGAAGTGCTGAATGGTTGTATCATATCTTGAGTAGCTATTTTTGTGAGTTGCGTTGTTGTATAGAGATTTGGTGTGGAAAGTTTTGATGTGTTATTTCTATTGCGTTAGATATTGATTGTCTGAGCGCTGTTTAAGTTTGCTGTAATAATTCCTCAAAGAAGAGGCGGGGTGTAAAGAGTCGGGGTCAGATATGTTTGGAATGAAGTTAAACTGCCCTTGGTTTAGTAGGTGGGCGCTATGGCAGTTCCTCGCCGATTTCTGTCGTTGTCTAATGTCCGCAATAGGTTCAGCCTTGTTTCGGGTACGACCGATAAATCATGCCAGATGGGCTGCCACAATTTTTCTGAAAAATCGGGGTAAGACCCCGTTTGAAAAAAGTTGAATCGCTTCCGGTTTAGTAGATAAGGGCGATAGCAGCTCGTTGCCGATGTCTACCGTCCGTAATGAAATCAGTCTGATTGGGGGATACGACCGATGAGTCATGCCAGATTGGCTGCCACAATTTTTGCAGCTTCTGTTCCGCGTCTAGTGATGAAATTCACAGACAACAGTTCCGACGAGCTATGGATAGCTGATATCAAAGCGTGTACTCCAGGCAGAGACTGCCAGGTGTTCCGAGAGGTGATGTTCGTTGAGTCCAATGGTGCCGCCTTCATTTTCGGAATCGATCACGAGGATGGCCGGCCACGCGGCGTTAAAGCGGAACTGGCCGAACGGCAGCAGCTTTTTATCGACTTCTTGCGAGAGCAAAACGAAATCAGTGATTTGGCTATGGGAGGGTTGAGGGCTGTTTTTCAAGGCTCGGAGTACGCCAGCCAGGCCAGGGCCACAGCGGCGTACATGATCCATCGAGGGCATCTGACATACCTTGCGTTAGGCTATCGGAATCGCGAAGGTGAGTACGTATGTGAAAAGTTCGAAGATGAGAATGGCTTTCTCGAGAGCGCCCGCGCTACGCTGCCTTTCGACGAGCTGCATTGTTAGTCCATGGCCGGAGACGGACCTTGTCTCAAGAGGGGTATCAGACATGCGTCAATCACTAATTGACTCCATCGGCCGTGAAATCTCCTTCAGGCTGATGCGCGATGCCGTGTTACAAGCCATTGAAGAAAATCATCGCTTTGGCGTTTTGCGCAAAGCAAAAACAGCCAAAGTGGTTGATAGAGCCTCGTGTGTCGTCGAGGCGAGTCGCCAGATTCCTCCGGTTGGCGTTCCATCATCAGGACCTCGATCACTCAGCAAACAAGTCCCCATTGCATGATCGGTCTGGAATTGGTTTGGCAGCCTATCGCTGAGTTCGGGGAGCCCGTATCTTCCGCCTGGTGAACGGTCTACCTGGTGTAGTGGCACTAGGCGGTCCGGACGTAGGCAAATTGAGAATTCACCGTGGCCCATGCTGAAAATCTGGATCGCCTTCATCTGACGAGTCAGGCTGTTTTTGGTGTGACTTTCCAGCCGCAGCCATTTCTATATTTATGTCGATTTTTCGCCTTATCTCTTTGATTTTTTTGACCATTGCTCATTTGTAGGCTCATGTCCTTTGGGCAGATATCTTTGAATCACCCACTCAGCAGAAAGGTAATGGTCCTCAACCGTGAAAGCATCAGGGCGTTTGCTCTCGAGGTAAGCTTTCTTTTCAGCAAGCTCAGCAGCAGACCACCGACGAAAGGCTTCCTCAATTTCCAATCCGACTATGCTTCTCAACCTGCCGATGATTCCCATATTTCCCCTTCGTTGCATCAAACAGGTGCCAACCTCTTGCCGAAATTTGAACACGTTGAGGATCAGCTCAGAACGAAATCAGAAACCCGTTTCGAACGTATTCAGAGCAGATTCAGAACGAAGCCCTAGTCACGCTTCTCGCAGAGCAGCCTATTCAGTCCCTCGCCAATCGAGTCAGGATACGGGCGTGTCCATTTCGCGCTCTCATTGTCCGACTGCGTAATCACCTCACCCTCGAAATTGTAATCAATCGACTGAGTGATCCTCGACGTGCCTCTCGCACAGTTGATCTCGTAGTAGCTAACACTGCTCTCAGTCTTCGAACGCTTTTCGCTTTCACAGATGACAGAATCCGCTGGGCTTCGAGCAAATGCATTGCCACGACATATGGGCGGTAGTGAATCGCCCCTAGTTTCGT
>NZ_JACARK010000217.1:0-5216 GCF_013386655.1 Pseudomonas sp. K5002
AGGGTCAGCTTGCGCTCCGCCAGCGCGCGCCCGAGGGCCACGGCTGCTTCACGGTAGGCCGGGTTGGTGCCGCTGCTGGCACCGCAAAACACACAGACAGACTTCAAGGACATACCTGACTCCACTCAGTTGTGGCTAAAGAGTAAAGGCTGGCTTGCGTCTCTCAAAGGATTAAACCTCGCGTTGAGGTGTTTCGCAGGTGCCGCTGGCACCACAGGCATAGGCGGCAAGCAGGCTGCGGAACAGACTATTGAGGTGCATGGCTGGGACTCCGGAAGGGTGATGGACCGATCATAGGCCGGCACCCGCACTTTGGCCGGTAGATTGTGTCGATGAGTCTGATAGCCTAAAGTTGTATACAATCTGTTGATACAGATCATATGAAGTCCTGCCTGACTCAGGCACCCTTGTCGCAATATGCGTTTTTTAAACCCTGCCCTGGAGATTCACATGTTTGCCAAACTCGTTGCTGTTTCCCTGCTGACTCTGGCTAGCGGCCAGTTGCTTGCTGCAGAGTGCAAGGTCACTGTCGACTCCACTGACCAGATGTCCTTCAACACCAAGGCCATCGAAATCGACAAGAGCTGCAAGACGTTCACCGTTGAGTTGACCCACTCCGGCAGCTTGCCGAAAAACGTCATGGGCCATAACTGGGTGCTGAGTTCCGCCGCCGACATGCCTGGCATCGCCAGCGACGGCATGGCCGCCGGTATCGACAAGAACTACCTGAAAGACGGCGACACCCGCATCATCGCCCACACCAAGATCATCGGTGCCGGCGAGAAAGACTCCGTGACCTTCGATGTGTCGAAGCTGGCGGCAGGCACTGACTACGCGTTCTTCTGCTCGTTCCCAGGCCACATCTCGATGATGAAAGGCACTGTGACCCTGAAGTAAGCAATCTTCAGGCAAAAAAAAGCGCCCTTCGGGGCGCTTTTTTTGCCTGTAGGCAGGCTGCTCTTGTGGCGAGGGAGCTTGCTCCCGCTGGGCTGCGGAGCAGCCCCAATAAGCTCACCGCGTAGCATCAGAAAAAGCAGTAAGCAGGTTTCAGGGGCCGCTTCGCGCCCCAGCGGGAGCAAGCTCCCTCGCCACAGCAAGCTCCTTCACCACAACAAGCCCTTTTGCCAGAATGAGCCGCTACGTCAGATCAGGGTGCAAACGGCATCACCCGCTTGTGCTCGGTCTTGCGATAGGTGTCGCAGATGATCTTGAAGGCCTCCTCGCGCACCGGCTCGCCGTGCAGGAACGCGTCGATCTCGGCATAGGTCACGCCATGGGACGCTTCGTCCGGCTTGCCCGGCGACAGGTCTTCCAGGTCGGCCGTCGGGATCTTCTCTACCAGCGATTCCGGAGCACCAAAGTGCCGGGCAATCGCACGCACCTGGTTCTTCACCAGCCCGCTCAGCGGCGCCAGGTCGCAGGCGCCATCACCGAACTTGGTGAAAAAGCCCATCACCGCTTCCGCCGCATGGTCGGTACCGATCACCAAACCACCGGCCGCGCCAGCGATGGTGTACTGCGCCACCATGCGCATGCGCGCCTTGGTGTTGCCCAGCACGAAGTCCCGGGAGACCGCGGCCTTGCCTTCAAACGCCGCCACTTCATTGGCCAGGGATTTCACCGCCGGGCCGATGTTCACTGTGTGGCGCTCGTCGGGCTCGATAAAGTCCACGGACGCCTGGGCGTCGTGTTCGTCGAACTGGGTTTCGTAGGGCAGGCGCACCGCGATAAAGCGGTACGCATCGTCACCCTTGGCAGCCCGCAACTCTTGCATTGCACGCTGGGCCAGCAGGCCGGCGGTCAGGGAGTCGACGCCGCCGCTGATGCCCAGCACCAACGTCTTGAGGCCTGAATTGAGCAGGCAATCCTGGATAAAGGTAACGCGCCGGGCAACCTCCGCCTCAAGGGCGGCCTGGTCCTTGAACGGTGGTTGGACCTTGAGCTGTTCAGCAATCTCGCGCTGTACGGCTTGCATGATTCACTCCTTGCTGGGTAGGGCAGGTACTTTGAAAACGTGGCGCAAATAGGCGACAAAGTTCGGATCGGTGCAGTGGGTCTTGCCCGCTTCATCGGAAATCTTCGCGACGGGCTGGCCATTACAGGCAGTCATTTTAAGCACGATGCTCATCGGTTCCACACCTGGAATATCACAGGTCAGGTTGGTGCCGATGCCGAAGCTCACATTGATCCGACCACGCAGCGCGCGGAAAATCTCCAGCGCCTTGGGCAGCGACAGGCTGTCGGAGAACACCAGGGTCTTGCTCATCGGCTCGATCCCCAGCTTGTGGTAGTGGGCGATCGCCTTTTCGGCCCATTGCACCGGGTCACCGGAGTCGTGGCGCAGGCCGTCGAAGAGCTTGGCGAAGTACAGGTCGAAATCGCTGAGAAACGCATCGGTGGTGATGCAATCGGTCAGGGCGATGCCCAGCAGGCCACGGTACTCGCGCACCCAGCAGTCGAGGGCGGCGATCTGGCTGTCGATCAGGCGCGGGCCGAGTTGCTGGTGGGCCATGATCCATTCGTGGGCCATTGTGCCCAGCGGCTTCATGTTCAGCTCGCGGGCCAGGTGCACGTTGCTGGTGCCGACAAAACGCCCGGGGAAGTCGTGCTTGAGCACGTTCACCACTTCTTCCTGCACGCGGTAGGAGAAGCGTCGACGCGTGCCAAAATCCGCGACCTGCAGTTCGGACAGTTCTTCGACGCTGGCGTTGGCCGTCAGCCAGTCGAACTTGCGATACAGCTGCTCGCGGGCCTGTTCGAGGATCACGCTCTGGTAGCGATAGCGGTTACGCACTTCGCTGACGATGGCCAGCATCGGCACTTCAAACAGGATCACGTGCAGCCATGGCCCGCGCAGGCGGATAAACAGCTCACCGTTTTCGATACCGGTGTGCACGTAGCGCAGGTTGAAGCGAAACAGCCCGAGGAAGCGCAGGAAATCCGGCTTCATGAAGCTGATGCGTTCCAGGAAGCCCAGTTGGTCGGGGCTCAGGCTCAGCTCGGCGAGGCGCTCGATCTGGTAGCGGATCTCCGCCAGGTACGGGCGCAGGTCTTCACTGTTGCGGCAACGAAACTCCCATTCAACTTCCACGTTCGGGTAGTTGTGCAGCACCGCCTGCATCATGGTCAGCTTGTAGAAGTCGGTGTCGAGCAGGTTCTGCACGATGCGATCGGCAAACACACTCTCGCTCATAACGGGAATCTCCAGACGGGTCGGCGATGGGCGCCGACCTTTACGCACAATTAAGGAATGGCGCTAGTGGCGCATAGACCTGTGCTGTTTTGCCAGTGTTTTTTCAGCTGGGCATGGTTGTTTGGCCCCTGGCGCCTTCGCGAGCAAGCCCGCTCCCACATTTGGAACGCATTTCAAATGTGGGAGCGGGCTTGCTCGCGAAGGCGGTATTGCAGGCAACGCGCCTCAATCAGACTCAACCTGCTCCATCATCCACTTCACAAAATCCCGCACCTTGGGCACTTCCGCCGAGTGCTCGGGGTAGGCCAGGTAATAGGCATCCTGGCTCGGCATCGCATGCTGCCAGGGGATCACCAGCTTGCCTTCTGCTAGCTCTTCTTCCACCAGAAACCTGGGCAGCAGCGCCACACCGCAGCCAACCTGTGCGGCGCGAATGCACATATAAAAGGTCTCGAAGCGCGGCCCATGGTAGCTGTGCTCGGTGTGATGACCCTGGGCGGCGAACCAGTCATGCCAGCCTTGCGGGCGCGAGGCGTTTTGCAGCAACACCAGTTCGCTCAGTTGCGTGGGGTCGGTAAATGCTTGGGCGGGCAGGCTGTCGGGTGAGCACACGGGCACCAGTTCTTCGCTGAACAGCTTGAGGCTCTCGGTGCCGGGCCGTGAGCCCTGGCCAAAGTAGAAGGCCAGGTCGGCCTTGCCTTGCAGCAGCTCGTCGGGCTCCTGTTCGTTGCACAGGTCCAGGTGAATCTGCGGATGGCGCAGTCGCCAGCCCTTGAGGCGCGGCACCAGCCAGCGGGCGCCGAAGGTGTAGGGCGTGGACACCCGCAGCACTTCAGTCTCGCCGCCGTAGGAGCGCAGGTAATGGGTGGACATCTCCACCTGGGTGAGGATCTTGCGCACTTCCACCAGGTACAGATCGCCCGCCGGGGTCATCTGCAAGCGGCGGCGCACCCGGCGAAACAGCAGGTGCTGCAACAGTTCTTCCAGCTGCGCGACCTGTTTGCTGACAGCGCTCTGGGTGAGGTTCAGCTCTTCGGCGGCGCGGGTAAAACTCAGGTGGCGGGTGACCGCTTCGAAGCACTGCAGGGCGGTGATCGAGGGCAAATGTCTTTTATTCAGCACGGCACGCCTCTTTTTGTTCTTAGCATGAATAAACGGAATGATATCTCGCCTAATCGTCGTTTGTTGGCAAGTCTTGGGCCAGCTACAAATAAGGTCTGGATCGCCGCGACCGCTGGCGGCGCAAATTTCTGTTTGTAGATTGAAGGAGTGACCCATGGTTGCCGCATTGCTTGATCGTCTCGGGGTAAACCCGGCGCTGTACCAGTCGGGTAAACAACCCGTGCATTCGCCCATTGATGGCAGCCGGATTGCCAGTGTGCACTGGGAAGGCGCCGCCGAGGTGGAGCAGCAGGTCAGTCGCGCCGAGCATGCATTCGAGGCCTGGCGCAAGGTGCCGGCCCCCCGTCGTGGTGAGCTGGTGCGCCAGTTCGGCGACGTGTTGCGCGAGTACAAGGCCGACCTCGGCGAGCTGGTGTCGTGGGAAGCCGGCAAGATCACCCAGGAAGGTTTGGGTGAAGTGCAGGAAATGATCGACATCTGCGACTTCGCCGTCGGCCTGTCGCGCCAGTTGTACGGCTTGACCATCGCCTCCGAGCGTCCGGGCCACCACATGCGTGAAACCTGGCACCCGCTGGGCGTGGTTGGCGTGATCAGCGCCTTCAACTTCCCGGTCGCCGTATGGGCGTGGAACACCGCGCTGGCGCTGGTGTGCGGCAACGCAGTGATCTGGAAACCGTCGGAAAAAACCCCGCTTACCGCCCTGGCCTGCCAGGCACTGTTCGAGCGCGTACTGAAGAACTTCAGCGATGCGCCGCCGTACCTCAGCCAGGTGATCATCGGTGGCCGCGATGCCGGCGCCGCACTGGTGGATGACCCGCGTGTTGCGCTGATCAGCGCCACCGGCAGCACCCGCATGGGCCGCGAAGTAGCGCCGAAAGTCGCTGCACGTTTTGCCCGCAGC
>NZ_JACARK010000218.1:0-9910 GCF_013386655.1 Pseudomonas sp. K5002
CCCGAAGGCGCTCAGCAGCGCCACCAGCAGGCCGAGCAGGTTCTGCACAGCCACCCTCATGGCACATCCCTGAAGAAGACGTGACGCCCGAGGCGCAATGTCTGCTTGGCTTTCGCCGCCCAGGCCGGAGGCTTCGCCATGGTCGTCGCGTAGTAATGCGTTGCGCCCCCCGTGGGGTCCGGTACCGAGCCCGTCATCACCTGGTCGGCCACGATCTGCGCCTCGGCAAGCTCCCGGAACGGAATCTGCTTGGCGCCACTGAGGTAGGCATAGTTCGGATCATTCCTGTTCCAGCAACTGAACTGGTATCCGGACAGGCGCGCAACATGATGCAGTTCGCACTATGGACCGGCCTTCGAACCAGTGAGCTGGTGGCTCTGGACTGGGGCGATATCGATTGGCTGCGCGAAGAGATCATGGTGAGCCGGGCGATGACTCAGGCCGGCAAGGGTAAGGCAGAGACCACGAAGACTGCCGCCGGGCGCAGGAGCGTGAAGCTGCTCCGGCCGGCATTGGAGGCATTGAAGGCGCAAAAGGCACATACCTTTTTGGCTGACGCCGAAGTCTTCCAGAATCCACGCACGCTTGAGCGCTGGACTGGCGATGGGCCGATCCGAAAAACGATGTGGGTGCCGGCGATGAAGAAGGCTGGCGTCAGATATCGAAGGCCATATCAGACCAGGCATACCTACGCTTCGATGATGCTCTCAGCCGGAGAGCATCCGATGTGGGTGGCCAAACAGATGGGGCACACTGACTGGACTATGATTGCGAGGGTATATGGACGATGGATGCCATCGGCCGATGACGAAGCAGGCGGCAAGGCAGAAAAAGCTTTCGCTAGTGTTGAGATCTATCAGACAGCGCTTCTGCTCAAAAAGTACTAACTGAAGCCCATTAAGCTGTGAACACCAAGTGTTCGACCATTGAAAACTAAGTCGACTTTTTCTCAGTTTTTTCCGGATCTGCTTCTTCCTTTTTAGGCTTCCCAAACAACCAATAGGCAGCGATACCGTACAACCCTAAAACCGTGGCAGTGGTAGAAGTTATGAATGCCACCGCGACGGTATCGGAGAGGTGAAACTTAATGTAGTCCAGCCCGGAAAAAATAGGAGTAAACCACTGTCCAAAACCTTGAAACAAAACAACTATCCAAACAACAACAATCCAAACAATCGTTAATCCAAATAGTCGGCTTGAGTGTTTTTTTCGGAGTTTATGAAGCTGGCGGCGCTCCTTTAGCTGATGTTCCAGCTCCTCCACTTTAGCCATCAGCGTTCTATAACGGATAAAGTCCAGTGGTTGGCCAAAAGTATCATCGCCAGCGGACTCCGCGCGCGAACCGCCCTGTAGAAGCTCTTCCTCAGGAGAAAACTCTAGTTCTAGGGGTGGCAGAGGATCCTGTACATATGTAGTGTCAGGACCCTCTTGGGGCTCATCCGGCGCTGGTGGCATGCTTCCGCTTTACTCTTCCTTGATAATACTCACGAATAACATCGTTGGGGATGTCGTCATATTTACACTTTTCCCAAACCTTACTCCACGGGCTTCCTACTTGGTGAGTAATGTTAGAAAGCGTCCAAGCATCATAAGTTTTGTAGGCTTCCCAAACACTCCGAATTGCCTGGAATTCAGTTCCGTCTGGGTCGAGCGTTCGCTCCTCTGGCGCAATTACGGGGCTGACGGCTCCTTTCCCAAAATTTCGAAGCTTTTCGTAAAGTGTCGGAATAACAGGGCCAAAATCCCACGCCCTAATTGGCTCCTCAATTAGAGGACAGCCGTCATACGCGGCGAGATGCACGCCGTGCGCAAAGAAGACAAGCTTCTGAAGCTTCATATTCGTGAGAACACGCCCCTCATGGGCAGCCAGGTCAAGGAAAGCCTGAGCTACAGCTGTTGCCGTTGTCATAAATGCCCCCCTGTCATTGTTAGCATCTTGCTAAGTAAAAATGAGGCGTGAGTCTGCCGAAGTCAAGGGGCAAAGTCAATTTATCCTTGACACGCGCAGCATGCCTCGTTCCTGTACAAATCATAACGAATTACTGTATAGACAACCAGTTAAATTTAGGGTTCACGAGCACACTCTATTGCTCGCTGGCCACCCCCAGAAAAATAGCCAGCCGACACAGTGAGCCCCCTCAACAATGCTTTTTGTAATGACAGCAAAATGGCAGCTTGAAGGCTGAAAGCCTTGTAATTCAAGCAATGGACGCGGGTTCAAATCCCCCCGGCTCCACCAAATACGAAGCACCACCAAAACCCGCCTCGTGCGGGTTTTGCTGTTCTGGGCTCCTGAAAACACACCGCCGAATGGCCCTTCGGATTTTTCCCGCAAGACATCGCGCCCTTGGTGAACTGGTGCTCATCAATCGACACGACTAGCCTTGAAACGTCGCTGCAAAATCAGCGACCGGGTTTAGCAGCTCGGTTAATATCAAGGCATGCAATGCCACCATCCGTTCAAGCGAGCATCCGCGTTCGCTAGTCCGCGTTATGGCGGCTGTGCGTGGGGCACTTTCGAGTGCGCTGGGTTCCTTGATTCCTGGTCTGCTAACCCGCGTACAGTCGCCACCCTTTTCGTTTAGCAGCGATGTCTGGCGACTCCACCAATCAAGGAGTTGCAGTCATGAAAAAGCACAGCCCCAACCCTCCATGCCCCAGCCAATCCGGCACGGATATCTTCTGTATCGCCCAAAACATCGACCCCGAAACCCTGCTCGTACAGGCCTGCGAAACCCTCGCCTCACTGAACGCGCTCACTACCGACCTGGCTTTCGAGTTCGATGGCGCCTTTCGCCATAAACTCCTCGCCTCCCAGCAATTGAGCGTCCTCGGTGAGTTGCTGGTGAAGCGCGCATTGGACATTCTTGTGCCAACGGCAGATTCAGAAGCTACGGGAAGGTCCGTTTCCTGACAGGAAACATGACGATCCGTTTGAGCGCCCCAAAAGTAAGAAAAAGGTGAGGGTCTATTTTCTTTTAAGATAAACCCCACCTTTGTTGAAACATAAGGATGTGTGCCGCAGTGAACAAGAATTCCTACGCCTACCTGATACCTGTCGTGCTGGGCGTACAGCTTCTGTTGGCCGTGCTGTTTATATGGCAGTTCACCATCTCACCCGCCATCCACTTCAAACCGGTCGCGGAGAAAGCCTGTGTATCCGTATCTCTCGTCCTGACCCTGGCTGCGTCCGTGATTGTCTGGCGGGTAAGAAAACCTCAGCTGCGGCTCGAAAAAAAATGGACCCTGCTTAAGGCGTTTGCCGGGATGTTCATCTTATGCACGCTGGTCTCGGTGACGCTGTTTTCGTTGGCCATTTTATGTTCGGGCGGCACCCGCAGCAGCTATACGGCTCACTACGAATATTCGTCAGGCGGCAGTAAAAGCTGCAGCGGAATCACGGTCTTCGATGCTGAGCTGAATAATACGATTAAAATCTGCCGCCCCACGTGGATCGGTTATCGCGATGAGGTGAGGGTGGTGAAAGTCAGCAATGACCTGGGGATTGTTGTAAAAGAGGCCGTAATCCTTTGAGCGAGAAAGCCCTCCAGACACTGATCAGCAGCGATGTCCAACGCTGGCACCTACTGGCCGTCGTCCGCGCCCTCGCCCTCCCCGACTACTGGATCGGCGCCGGCTTCGTACGTAACGCCGTATGGGATCACCTCCACGGTCGCCCCCTATCACCACTGACCGGTGACGTCGACGTACTGTGGTTCGACGCCACCTGCACCAACCCCGACGAAGACCGCCGCCTCGAAGCCCTGTTACATGCAGCAGAACCCTCCATCGACTGGTCCGTCAAGAACCAGGCCCGCATGCACCTGCGAAACGGCGATGCGCCCTATCGAGACGCCAGCGATGCCATGCGCTTCTGGCCCGAAACCGCCACCGCAGTAGCCGTCAGGAGAACCGCAGAAGACCTATGTGAAGTTTCAGCCCCTCTCGGCCTGGAAGACCTGTTCAATCTCCAACTCAAACCCACGCCCCGCTTCACCCAGGAAAAACACGCCATCTACCAACAACGCATCACCTCCAAACGCTGGCTAACCCACTGGCCACTGCTGAAACAACCCTGACCCTACAAAAACCTCACATTCATTCACGAATTATTAAGAATCGCCCTCGTATACTCGCCGATCGCCCGGGCCGTTCCCCCGAACGGCCCCCTGCCCCGGTAGCCAGAATCCATGACGCGTTCCGCTCCTCTGCTGCTCCTGCTCGCTGCGCTGTTGTTTTTCTTTGCCCTTGGCAATCACGAGTTGCAAGGCTCGACCGAGGCCCGTGTGGCCGGGATCGCCATGGCCATGCACCTGGATAACGATTGGGTGGTGCCGCGACTGTTCCGTGAACCCTTCCTGGAGAAACCGCCGCTGAGCCTGTGGCTCGACGCCGGTGCGATTCGCCTGTTTGGCGGTACCACATGGGCAGTGCGCCTGGCGTCGGCGTTTGCCGGGCTGTTCAGTGTGATGCTGCTGTACGGGATGCTGCGCAAGTTTGGCCGGCCCAAGACGCTGGCGTTTGTCGCGGGCCTGATGCTGGCGACCATGGCCAGTTACTGGAGCAACGTGCGCGGTGTGGGTGAGGATTCGCTGCTCACCCTCGGGGTCACCATGGCTCTGCTGGCGTTCTATCAGGCCGCTCGGCCCGCGTCGGAGCGTGACAGTTCCAACCTGGGCACCTGGTTGCTGTTCACCCTCGGGATGGTGATCGCCACCTTGAGCAAAGGGGTTCTGGGCCTGGCCATGCCGGGCGTGGTGATCTTCGTCTATCTGGCCAGCACCAGCCTGATGGATAAACGCTTCAAGCTCGGCGATTGGATCAAACCCGGGCTGTTCACGCTGCTGGCGCTGGTGCCGCTGATGATCTGGCTGGGTTTCCTGTACCAGCGCGATGGGTTGCAGGGGGTACGTGAAGTGCTGCTGACCAATAGCGTCGGGCGCTTCAGCGGTTCGTTTGTCGAAGCCGGCCACTACGAGCCGTTCTATTACTACATCGTCAAATTGCCCGAAGCGTTTTTGCCGTGGAACATCCTGGTGTACCTGGGGCTGTGGCACTTCCGCAAAAGCCTGGTGCGTAACCGCTACCGGCTGTTTTTCAGCATATGGCTGGTGGCGCAGTTCACCCTGCTGACGTTCGCCTCCAGCAAGCGCACGGTTTACCTGATGGCGCTGACACCCGCCGCTGCGGTGCTGGCCGCCGAGTATGGCGGCGTGCTGCTGGGCTGGCTGAAAAGTCGTGGGCAGGTTTCACACGTTGCCGAACACGTTTATGAAAACCGGCGGGGTCTGGTAGGTGGCTTCTTCACCGTGGTGGTGGCCTGCTACCTGATTGCCGCTTTCTGGTTCGCGCCCAAGGCCGATGTGCGCCAGTCGTTTGTGCCGGTGATCAGCCAGATCCAGGCGATGCAGGCGCAGGGCAAGGAAGTGGTGCTGTATCAGGCCAACGAGCGAATCGCCGGCGCCGGGGTGTTCTACATGCAGGCCTATTTGACGATTCTGCAAACGCCGGAGGAACTCAAGAGTTACCTCGCCGCCAAGCCCGGCAACGTAGCCCTGGTGGACAATACTGACCGGCTGAACGTCCCGGTGAGGGTGGTCAAGGAGATGGCGATCAACCGTCAGCCGTACTATTTCGTCGAGCAGTAGGGCCTGTCACCACAGCGCCAGGTCGTACGTGAGGTAGATCCGGTAGTTGTCACGATCGCTCGCATAGGTCGAGCGATACGTGGCCTTGCGCAACTCGATGCCTACGCCTTTGAAGGTGCTGTCCTGGATCACGTAGCGCAGGTTGGTGTCCGACTCCCACTCACGGGCTTCGCGGCCCTTGAAATCACCGTTCTGGCCCTTGTAGTAACGGGTCATGAAGGTCAGGCCCGGCAGCACGGCGGCAAAGTCGTAGTCATAACGCAGCATCCAGGTTTGCTCACCGGCCTGGATGAATTTGCCGACGCCGGCGTTGCTGAAGGAATACACGGTCGACACGCTGGCGTAGGGCAACGCGGTATCGCCGGTGACTTTCTGATAACCCACGCCCAGCGCCTGCGGCCCTAGCCGGTAGGTGAACAACCCGCTGAACATGTCGCTGTCGACCTTGCCATTGCGTGCCTCGCCCGCTTCGTTGCTGATGAAGTAACGCAAGTCGCTGGTCAGGCTGCCGGCACCCACTGGCTGCTTATGCACCAGGCCAAAGAACTGCTGGCGATAGAATTCACGCATTTCGCCGTAGTACCAGGTACCGCTTAGCTTGGGCGTGAAGGCATAGGTGGCGCCGGCGAAATCAAAGTCGCTGCCCTTTTTGCCGCTGTAACCCTGGGGATAAATGTCCACGCTGTCGGTCGAGTTTCGCAGCTTGAACTTGTCCAGGTGCCCGGCGTGCACGTACAGGTTACGGACGCCGCTGTACTCGACTTGAGTGCCCTGGAATGTTTGTGGCAACAGCCGGCCATCGTTGTACACCAGCACTGGAATCTTCGGCAGCAGCGTGCCGGTTTTCACCACGGCTTCACCGATGCGCATCTTGGCGGTCACGCCCAGGCTTGAGAATTCGCTGGCCGCGCGGCCATCGTCGTGCACCGGCAACAGCCCGGTGCCGGCATGGGCGC
Source organism: Pseudomonas sp. K5002 (assembly GCF_013386655.1). Lineage (NCBI taxonomy): Bacteria > Pseudomonadati > Pseudomonadota > Gammaproteobacteria > Pseudomonadales > Pseudomonadaceae > Pseudomonas > Pseudomonas sp. K5002. The sequence continues at coordinate 6,605 of NZ_JACARK010000218.1, forward strand.
GGCTGGAGTCGAGCCTGATCCCCGACAGCCCCAACGCATCCAGGCCGAAACCCACCGTGCCTTCGGTATAACCCGATTGCAGGTTGAGCAAAAAGCCCTGGGCCCACTCCTTGCGGTCCTCGCCGCCGTCGCGGTAACCGTCGTTGAAATAGTAATTGCGCAAGGTCAATTTTCCGTGGGAATCCTCCCAGAAACCCTGGGCCATCAGTGCCGGTGACAGGCTCGCCAGCAAGCCCGTGCACACCACTCTTCCCCTCGTGAAAAGCTCACGCATAACCGTCTCCCGAATGCCGTATTGTGGTTTTTTATAGGCAGTTGCTGCCTGCGATACGCTGGACGGCGCGTCGCATTGCGGCGGACACTAACGGCTCCTCGAACGCCCGGCAACGTTATGCGAGAAGCGCATCAGGCTATGCGCAAAGCCCTCAAACCACAGGAAAATCACGGTGAATCTCAAGCAGCTCGAAGCCTTCAAGGCGATCATGTCCACCGGTTCGACCATCGGTGCGGCGACCCGCATGGGCCTGTCGCAATCCGCGGTCAGCCGGTTGTTGAGCCAGCTGGAAGAGGCATTGGGTTTCGCGTTGTTCCTGCGCAAAAAAGGCCGCTTGATGGCGACCCCGGAGGCTGAAGAACTGCTCGCCGAAGTGGCCGGCCTGGTCGACGGCATGCAGCGTATCCAGCGCCTGGCAGATGAGATGCGCGTGGGCCGTTCGCGCAAGAGCCTGATCAAGGTCGGGGTGCCCACCAGCATGACCCAGGAGCTGTTGCCGCGGATCGTCGCCGAGTTTCTCAAGGGCCGGGAAGACATCGTGGTCGAGCTGCTGACCGGTTCCTACGACATGATCGAACGGGCCGTGCTCGACCGCTCCGCCGACCTCGGTTTTGTGCGCTTGCCTACCGAGATTCCCGACTTCGAGATTGAACCGGTGCTGGAAACAGAAGGCGTGTGCGTGATGCCCGCTGACCATCCGCTGACCCGCCACGCCTGCATCGAAGTGCAACACTTGCGGGACGTGCCGCTGGTAATGCTGGGCCGGCAACGGGCCCTGCGGGCGGAGTTGAACCAGGTGTTTCGCGCAGCCAACCTGACGCCCCAGGTGCGGGTGGAAGTGCACTCGGTGGGCGCCGCATGCAGTTTTGTCGCCGAGGGGTTGGGGGTGTCGATCGTCAATGGTTTGCTGGCCAGCCACTTCATGCATTTGCCGATTGTGGTCCGCCCGTTTCGACCGGCATTGCCCTATGCATTCGGCCTGGCGTTTCGCGCGGATGAACCCAGGTCCAAGGTGGTGACGGCGTTTGCCGAGCACCTCAAGCACCGCCTGGCCGCACAAAACGCATAGCCCAACCCAGCCCGCGCATAACGTTGTCGCCGTTAAAACTTTGCCCTAGTGTCCGCTCCACAAGTGTCACCCGACACAACAATAACAGCGCACACCGGGGCAACCAGCATGACCGAACCGCAGATCGTCCGTACCCACTCGCCCACTGAAACGCCGGTGGAAAAACCCGCGCAGCGCAAGCAGATCAACCCGGCCATCATTCTGTTGAGCATCGTGCTGCTGGCTGTCGCCTTCACCTACGCGGTGAACTCGGGCAAGTTCCAGCGCCAGAACGGCCTGGTGGTTCCGGGCTCCTATCAGGTGCTGGAAAAGCACGACTCCCTGGGCCAACTGTTCTCCCTCGAACCGCGCAAGGCCAGCGATACGGTCGCTCGGCCGGTATCGTTGGTCGAGGGCTTCATGGCCATTCCCCAAGGCATCGAAAAACGCGCTGCGCTGATTTTCATGGTGCTGTTCATCGGTGGGATGTTCGGCGTGTTGAACAAGGCCGGTGTGATTGATGCCGGTCTTGAACGCCTGCTGGGGCTGACCCGGGGCAATATCTACGTGCTGGTGCCCAGCCTGATGCTGGTGTTTTCCGCCGGCAGCACCTTCATGGGCCTGGCCAAGGAATTCATCCTGATCGTGCCGTTGATGGTGGCCATGGCCAACCGCCTGGGGCTGTCGAACCTGATCGGCCTGGCCATCGTGGCCATCTCGGTGAAGATCGGCTACCTGGCCTCCATCTCCAACCCGGTGGCGCTGTCCGTGGCGCAGCCGATGGTGGGGCTGCCGATTTTCAGCGGCCTGAGCATGCGCGTCCTGGCCTACTGCACGTTCCTGCTGGTGGGCATCGCGTTCGTACTGTGGAGTATCCGCAAGCATGGGTTTGATGCCAGCGCGCAGATCACCTTCGAACGCAAGCCGCTGCCCCTGCGCCACCTGCTGAACCTGATCGTGCTGGGGGCCGGCATTGGTTTCCTGGTGTACGCCTCGAACCGCTGGGAGTGGAAATACCACGAGCTGTCGGCGTTCTACCTGCTGCTAACCGTGGCCTTCACGGTGATCGCCGGGCTTGGCGCCAGCACCGCCGCCAGCGCCTTTGTCGACGGCATGAAAAAGGTGCTGATCGCCGGTGTGTTGATCGGCCTGGCGACCGCCGTGGAAATCATCCTCAGCACCGGCCAGGTGCTCGACACCATCGTCAACAGCCTCGCCAATCTGGTGGGCGATCATGGCCCGGTGGTCTCGGCCTACGGCATGTTCTTCGCACAACTGGGCCTGGATGTACTGATCCCGTCCACCTCGGGGCAGGCGGCGGTGACCATGCCGATCTTCGGGCCGCTGGGACAGCTCTCCGGCGTCAGCCCGCAAACCACGGTGTTCGCGTTTTTGATGGGCAACGGCCTGACCAACATGATCACCCCGACCTCCAGCGGCCTGTTGGTATTGCTGGCCACCGCCAACGTCGGCTGGGGCCAATGGGCACGCTACATCCTGCCGCTGTTTCTGATCTATGCGGTGCTGGCGATGGTGTTGTTGGCCATTGCCGTAGGCACCGGGTACTGACCCCATGAGTGTTTTTCCCATGCAAACGTTGCACAACCAGATGATCGCCATGCGCGACGGCATCCACCTGGCCACCGATATCTACTTGCCCCACGGTCCAGGCCCTTTTCCGGTGGTGATCGAACGCACCCCGTACGACAAGAGCAAACCATCGCGCTCGGAAATCCAGCTCGACGGCCAGCATATTTCCCGCGAGCAAATGGCCGCGCGGTTCACGGCCCAGGGCTTTGTCGCGATCTTCCAGGATTGCCGCGGGCGCTATGCCTCCGAAGGCGTGTTCACCAAATACACCGCCGAGGGCGAAGACGGTTGCGACACCCTGGCCTGGATCGTCGAGCAGCCGTGGTGCAACGGCAAGATTGGCAGCATGGGCCTGTCCTACGCCGCCCACACGCAACTGGCGATGGCCTGCCTG
>NZ_JACARK010000219.1:0-3263 GCF_013386655.1 Pseudomonas sp. K5002
GTCCGCCAACTGGCCGCTGACGGTCACGGTGACGCTGCCGTCGGCGGCGGTCATCGGGCTGTAGCGCACATCGCCGGTGCATTGCTTGGCGTTGGAGACCTTGACCTGGTTGTCGATGCGGATGCTCGCAATCGGTGGCTCGACCGAGACCAGCACCTTGCCCGAATCATTGCGGGTGACGAAGCGCAGCGCCTTGAGGTTGACCATCAAGGCATCGGGCTTGACCAGGAACGGCTTGTTCTCGTCGTTGCCGTCGTCATTGAACTCCGGCAGTTGCGGCGGGATGAAGAAGCCACGGTCCAGCACCAGGTCGCCGGTCACTTGCTGCACGCCATTGGCCCGCAGGTCGCGCATCAGCAGCCAGAGTTTTTCCATGTTCAGCTTGGGGTCGCCGCCGCCCTTGAGGTACAGGTTGCCGTTCAGGATCCCGCCGCTCAGGGTGCCGTCGGTGTAGAACTCGGTTTTCCACTGATGGTTGGGACCGAGCATTTCCAGGGCCGCGTAGGTGGTGACCAGCTTCATGGTCGAGGCCGGGTTGACCGACACGTCAGCGTTGAACACGGTAGGTGTGCCCGGGCCATTGAGGGGAATCATCACCAGGGACAGGGCATTGTTTTGCAGCTTGGCTTTCTGGAGGGCTTCCTGGACCTTGGGCGGCAGGGAAGTGTTGATCGGGGCGGCGGTAACGGAAAAGGCCAGGGGCAGAAGAAAACTGGCGAGTAACAGTGGACGCAAAGATTTGATCATAAGAATTAAAACCCTACTGCTGAGGGGGTAAAAAGGTGAGGGGTATGTACGAAAAATCCCTCAATGGTCATGAAAGTGTCGGCATTATGCCCCAAGGCTGTCGCACTTGTGGCTGAACGATAGCTGCAATTGGCGGTTTTTTTTACTGGCACTCTGCCGCCTGTCCCAGAGAATCGGGCAAAGGCCTGCTTAAACTGCTAAAGTGCCGCCCGTTATTACTTAAGAGGATTGTTCCAATGGCGACTAACCGTTCCCGGCGTCTGCGCAAAAAACTGTGCGTTGATGAATTTCAAGAGCTGGGTTTCGAACTGAACCTGGACTTCAAAGAAGGTTTGGACGATGAAGCGGTTGACGCTTTCCTCGAAGCATTCCTGACTGAAGCGATGGACGGCAACGGCCTGGACTACGTCGGCGGTGATGACTTCGGTCTGGTTTGCAAAGCCACCCGTGGTTCGGTCAACGAAGAACAGCGTGCCGCTGTTGAAGCGTGGCTGAAGGCTCGTCCAGAGCTGACCCGCGTTGAAGTCAGCGCCCTGCTGGACGCTTGGCACCCAGAAAAGCCGATTAACCCGGCAGTCTGATGTCATGAAAAAGCGACCCGCCCGGGTCGCTTTTTCGTTACTGGGTCTAAAGAATCAGGCCTTGCGCCAGTTCAGAATCACCAGCGTCAACACCCCCGCGACAATTCCCCAGAACGCCGAACCGATGGAAAACAACGTCAACCCTGACGCTGTGACCATGAAGGTGATCAACGCAGCTTCCCGTTCCCTGGGTTCATTCATGGCGATGCTCAGGCCATTGATGATCGAGCCAAACAACGCCAGTGCCGCAATCGACAGCACCAGTTCCTTGGGCAGGGCGGCGAATAACGCGGCCAATGTCGCGCCAAACACCCCGGCGATCCCGTAGAAAATCCCGCACCAGACCGCGGCGGTGTAGCGCTTGTTGCGATCCTCATGGGCATGAGGGCCGGTGCAGATCGCCGCGCTGATGGCTGCCAGGTTGATGCCATGGGAGCCAAACGGCGCCAGCACCAGCGAGGCCAGGCCGGTGGTAGTAATCAATGGCGACGCCGGTACGTTATAGCCGTCGGCCCGCAGCACCGCGACACCCGGCATGTTCTGCGAGGTCATGGCCACCACGAACAGCGGGATGCCGATGCTGATGGTCGCGGCCAGGGAGAAGTGCGGCGTGGTCCACACCGGCGTTGCCACTTCCAGGTGAAAGCCACTGAAATCCAGCAGCCCCATCAGCCCGGACAGCGCCGTGCCGATCAGCAGTGCCGCGAGCACGGCATAACGCGGCGACAGGCGCTTGATGACCAGGTAAGTGAAGAACATCCCCAGCACCAGACCGGTACGGTGCTGCGCGGCGACGAAAATCTCGCTGCCGATCTTGAACAGAATCCCCGCCAGCAAGGCGGCCGCCAGGGACGCGGGGATGCGCTTGACGAGTTTTTCGAAGCTGCCGGTCAGCCCACAGATGGTCACCAGCACCGCGCAGGTGATGTAGGCGCCGATGGCCTCGCCGTAGCTGACGCCGCCCAGGCTGGTGATCAACAGCGCCGCGCCCGGTGTGGACCAGGCAATGGTGATCGGCGTGCGATAGCGCAGGGACAGACCAATGCTGCACACCGCCATGCCGATGGAAATCGCCCAGATCCACGAGGAAATTTGCGCGGTGGTCAGGCCGGCGGCCTGGCCAGCCTGAAACATCAGCACCAGGGAGCTGGTGTAGCCGGTCATCATGGCGATGAAACCGGCGACGATGGCCGAAGGCGAAGTGTCGGCCAGTGGGCGTAATCGCGCTTGGGGGACGTCGGACATGGGGCGGTGTTCCTTTTACCGGGCTGTCTGTAGGAGCGAGCTTGCTCGCGAAGGTCGTTAACGATGACGCTGGCATCCTGANNAGCAAGCTCGCTCCTACAAAGGAGAAAGTGCGGAATCAAGCCTAAACTCAAACGTAACGATTCATTGCAATACAGCCGGCGCCCCAAACAGCCGTACAGTGTGTTGGCGCACTGGGTTGTGTACAATGTGCGCTGATTTTACGCGATACTTGCCAGCGACCCTCTGTGCCGTATTACAGTCAACGTCAATTCGCCGCCGTTCTCCCGACCCGAGTGCCCATGAACGAACAGTTGCAGCCCCTCAAGAAACAACCGCGAGCCGGTAAGGCCGGTCGCAGTGGAACCCAGGACGATATCGTCTACGCGCATATCTTCGAGGCGATCCTCGAACAACGCCTGGCGCCCGGTACCAAATTGAGTGAAGAAGCGCTGGGCGAAATCTTCGGCGTCAGCCGCACCATCATTCGCCGCGCGCTGTCGCGCCTGGCCCATGAAGGCGTGGTACTGCTGCGGCCCAATCGTGGTGCGGTAGTGGCCAGCCCGAGCGTCGAGGAAGCCCGCCAGGTATTCCTCGCCCGGCGCCGGGTGGAGCGTGCGATCACTGAATTGGCGGTGCAGCATGCCACGGCCGAGCAACTGGCCGAGCTGCGGCAGATGGTCAACGACG
>NZ_JACARK010000022.1:0-744 GCF_013386655.1 Pseudomonas sp. K5002
CTGGCGCAACGCCCGGGTGCACACCCTGCACGACCCGGTCCGCTGGAAGTACCACGCGGTGGGCGCTTACCACCTCAACGGCACTTTGCCTGCCCGACATTCCTGGATTTAACCGACCAGACCTCTGGAGAATACGCATGACCCTTTCTCATCACGTCGCGGTTATTACCAGCGATGAACAAGCCCTCATTGTCGCCAGCGACCTGGCCGAAGACTTCCGCCGCGACAGCGCCTTGCGTGACCGTGAACGCCGCCTGCCCTTGCCTGAGCTGGACGTGTTTTCCCGCTCCGGCCTGTGGGGCATCAGCGTACCCAAGGAGTTCGGTGGTGCCGGCGTTTCCAACGTCACCCTGGCCAAAGTCACGGCACTGATTGCCCAGGCGGATGCGTCCCTGGGGCAGATCCCGCAGAACCATTTTTATGCCCTCGAAGTGCTGCGGGTGAACGGCAGCCCGGCGCAGCAAAAACGCCTGTACGCCGAAGTGCTCGCCGGCCAGCGCTTCGGCAATGCCCTGGCAGAACTGGGCACCAAGACCGCCCACGACCGCATCACCAAGATCACCCGCGACGGTGACGGTTTCCGTATCACCGGCCGCAAGTTCTACTCGACCGGCGCGATCTACGCCCAACGTATTCCCACGTCCGTGGTGGACGAAAACGGTGTGCAGCAACTGGCCTTTGTCACCCGTGACAGCGAGGGCCTGAGCGTGATCGACGACTGGAGCGGCTTCGGCCAGCGCACCA
>NZ_JACARK010000220.1:0-5068 GCF_013386655.1 Pseudomonas sp. K5002
CTGGGGTCGCCGCACGTCGCCCTGGCCAGCTTCGTGGTGGAAGGCGTGCACAACGCCGACCTCGCCCACTTGCTGACCGAACAAGGGATTGCGGTGCGCGCCGGCCATCATTGTGCGATGCCGCTGCTCAAGCAGATGGGATTGTCGGGGGCGATTCGGGTGTCATTGGCGCTGTACAACGACTCCGATGACCTGGAGCGCTTTTTTGAAGCGCTGGATCAAGCCCTGGATATGTTGCGATGAGCTTGCCGACTGAGGCCGTTGTCGCGCTGGAAGCGTTCCAGGCAGTCGGCAGTTGGGAGCAACGAGCCCGCCTGCTGATGCAATGGGGCGAGCGGCTGCCCGCCTTGCCGGACGAAGACAAGGTGGACGTCAACCTGGTGCAGGGCTGTGAAAGCCTGGTGTGGCTGGTGGGGCGCTTGCAGGATGGGCATTGGCAGTTTGCCGCCAGCAGCGATGCACGGCTGATACGCGGGCTGGTGGCGTTGTTGCTGGCGCGGGTCAACGGTGTGTCTGCCGCCGAACTGCAAGCCGTCGACTTGCCCGGCTGGTTTGAGCAACTGGGCCTGTCGCGGCAGTTATCGCCGTCGCGCAGCAATGGGTTGAATGCCGTGCTTCAGCGGATGCGGGAGTTGAGCCTTATACAAAACTAAATGTGGGAGCGNNCTCCCACATTTTGATCTTCATTCCAGACTGAGATCTAAGGGGCCTTGACCCTGTCAGCAGGCCGGCGCACCCCGGCCACTATCTTGTCCACCGCCTTGGTCGCGGCCACCATGCCGAAGGTCGCAGTCACCATCATCACCGCGCCAAACCCGCCGGCACAGTCCAGCTTCACGCCATCCCCGACAAAACTCTTCTGCAAACAGATGCTGCCGTCCGGCTTCGGGTAACGCAGCTGTTCGGTGGAGAACACGCAGGGCACGCTGTAGTGGCGGGTCACAGTGCGGGAGAAGCCATAGTCGCGACGCAACGTGGAGCGCACCTTCGACGCCAGCGGGTCATTGAACGTACGGTTCAAGTCACACACCTGAATCAACGTCGGATCAATCTGTCCGCCCGCGCCGCCGGTGGTGATGATCTGGATCTTGCGCCGCTTGCACCAGGCAATCAGTGCGGCCTTGGCGTTCACACTGTCGATGCAGTCGATCACACAGTCGATGTTCGGCGTGATGTACTCGGCCATCGTCTCGCGAGTCACGAAGTCCGCCACCGCGTGCACGGTGCAATCCGGGTTGATGCCTTTCAGGCGCTCGGCCATGACCTCGACCTTGGCCTTGCCCACCGTGCTGTCCAGCGCATGCAACTGACGGTTGCTGTTGCTGACGCATACATCATCGAGGTCAAACAGCGAAATCTCGCCCACGCCACAGCGAGCGATGGCTTCCGCCGCCCACGAACCCACCCCGCCCACGCCGACGATGGCCACATGGGCCGCCTTCAGGCGCTCCAGGCCTTCAATGCCATACAAGCGGGCGACGCCGGCAAACCGTGGATCTTCTGTACTCATGACCATTACCCCAAAAACCGGCGCGCATTATAGGGCTACACAGCGACAAGTTTTAAACTACAAGCTACAAGTAAGAGAACTTACGACGAGTTGCACTGCCCAATGTCCGGTTTTTCCCGGCTTGCTGTACGGTCGGTGAAAGGCCAGTGTAGGATGCGCGCCGTTCGGCGCAGGCCGACACCTCTTTTCGTTCCACACCCTTTGGAACCCGAAATAGCCATGTCATCGCGTAAATTTGGACTCAACCTGGTGGTGGTGCTGGCAATTGCCGCGCTGTTCACCGGCTTCTGGGCGCTGATCAACCGCCCGGTCAATGCCCCTAACTGGCCCGAGCAGATCTCCGGTTTTTCGTACTCGCCGTTCCAGCAAGGCCAGTACCCACAGAAAGACCAGTATCCGACCGACGATCAAATGCGTCAGGACCTTGCGATCATGAGCAAGCTGACGGACAACATCCGTACCTACTCGGTCGACGGCACCCTGGGGGATATCCCCAAGCTGGCGGAAGAATTCGGCCTGCGGGTGACCCTGGGGATCTGGATCAGTCCGGACCTCGAGCGCAACGAGCGCGAGATCCAGCGCGCCATCGAAATCGCCAACAGCTCCCGCAGCGTAGTGCGGGTAGTGGTGGGCAACGAGGCGCTGTTCCGCGAGGAAATCACTCCGGAAGCGCTGATCGTGCTGCTGGATCGGGTACGGGCCGCCGTCAAGGTGCCCGTAACCACCTCCGAGCAATGGCACATCTGGGAACACAACCCGCAACTGGCCAAGCACGTCGACCTGATCGCCGCGCACATCCTGCCGTACTGGGAACATATCCCGGTGGACAAGGCCGGCCAGTTCGTCCTCGATCGCGCCCGGGACCTGAAGAAGACCTTCCCGAAAAAGCCGCTGTTGCTGTCGGAGGTTGGCTGGCCGAGCAACGGACGGATGCGTGGCGGTGCTGACGCCTCCCCCGCCGACCAGGCGATTTACCTGCGCACGCTGGTTAACACGCTGAACCGCCAGGGCTACAACTACTTCGTGATCGAAGCGTTTGACCAGCCATGGAAAGCCAGCGACGAAGGCTCTGTAGGGGCCTATTGGGGCGTGTTCAACGCCGCACGCCAGCAGAAATTCAACTTTGATGGCCCGGTGGTCGCGATTCCGCAATGGCGAGTGCTGGCGATCGGCTCGGTGGTGCTTGCGCTGCTGTCCCTGACCCTGCTGATGATCGACGGCTCGGCCTTGCGCCAGCGCGGCCGTACGTTCCTGACCTTTATCGCGTTCCTGTGCGGGTCGGTATTGGTGTGGATCGGTTATGACTACAGTCAGCAATACAGCACCTGGTTCAGCTTGACGGTGGGCTTCCTGCTGGCACTCGGCGCCCTGGGCGTATTTATCGTGTTGCTGACCGAAGCCCATGAGCTGGCCGAAGCAGTCTGGACCCACAAACGCCGGCGTGAATTCCTGCCGGTTGAAGGGGATTCGGACTACCGCCCGAAAGTCTCGATCCACGTGCCGTGCTACAACGAGCCGCCGGAGATGGTCAAACAGACCCTCGACGCCCTGGCCGCCCTCGATTATCCGGACTACGAAGTCCTGATCATCGACAACAACACCAAGGACCCGGCCGTGTGGGAGCCGGTGCGCGACTACTGCGAAACCCTCGGCCCGCGCTTCAAGTTCTTCCACGTCTCGCCCCTGGCCGGTTTCAAGGGCGGCGCACTGAACTACCTGATCCCGCACACCGCCAAGGATGCCGAAGTGATCGCGGTGATCGACTCCGATTACTGCGTGTCGCCAAACTGGCTCAAGCACATGGTGCCGCACTTCGCCGACCCGAAAATCGCCGTGGTGCAGTCGCCACAGGATTATCGCGACCAGAACGAAAGCACCTTCAAGAAGCTCTGCTACGCGGAATACAAAGGCTTCTTCCATATCGGCATGGTCACCCGCAACGACCGTGACGCGATCATCCAGCACGGCACCATGACCATGACCCGTCGCTCGGTGCTGGAAGAGCTGGGCTGGGCCGACTGGTGCATCTGTGAGGATGCCGAGCTGGGCCTGCGGGTCTTCGAGAAGGGCCTGTCGGCGGCGTACTACCACGACAGCTACGGCAAGGGCCTGATGCCCGATACCTTTATCGACTTCAAGAAACAGCGTTTCCGCTGGGCCTACGGCGCGATCCAGATCATCAAGCGCCACACTGCGAGCCTCTTGCGCGGCAAGGACACCGAGCTGACCCGTGGCCAGCGCTACCACTTCCTCGCGGGGTGGTTGCCGTGGGTGGCCGACGGCATGAACATCTTCTTCACCGTGGGCGCCTTGTTGTGGTCGGCGGCGATGATTATCGTGCCGACGCGGGTTGACCCGCCGCTGCTGATTTTCGCGATCCCGCCACTGGCGTTGTTCGTGTTCAAGGTCGGCAAGATCATCTTCCTCTACCGTCGTGCGGTGGGTGTGAACCTGAAAGATGCGTTCTGCGCGGCACTGGCCGGGCTGGCGTTGTCGCACACCATCGCCAAGGCGGTGCTGTACGGGTTCTTCACCACCAGCATTCCGTTCTTCCGTACACCGAAGAACGCCGATAACCACGGTTTCTGGGTGGCGATCTCCGAAGCCCGGGAAGAGATGTTCATCATGCTGCTGTTGTGGGGTGCGGCACTGGGGATTTACCTGGTGCAGGGCCTGCCGAGCAATGACATGCGCTTCTGGGTGGTGATGTTGCTGGTGCAGTCGCTGCCGTATGTGGCGGCGCTGATCATGGCGTTCCTGTCGTCGCTGCCGAAACCGGCACCGAAGCAAGAGCCTGTGGCCGCTGCTTAAAATCCTGCGCAATGCACTAAACGGCGGCCTCTGGCCGCCGTTTTGCTATAAGATAACGGCCATTTTGTGAGACTTGGCCCAGGCCATTGCTTTGTGTGGGAGCGGGCTTGCTCGCGAATGCGCCGGGTCAGTTCATACATTGTTGACTGACACTCCGTATTCGCGAGCAAGCCCGCCCCGCTCCCACACAAGCCCCCCTCCCACATAAGCCTTGCGCCCTGACATGCTTCTGGAGTTTTTACATGACGGCCCACGCCGACCTTTCGCCGACCCTCCAACTCGCTATCGACCTGATCCGCCGCCCGTCGGTGACGCCGGTCGACGCCGATTGCCAGAAGCTGATGATGCAGCGCCTGGGCGACGCCGGTTTTGCGCTTGAGCCGATGCGCATCGAGGATGTGGATAACTTCTGGGCCACCCACGGCAAACACGAAGGCCCGGTATTGTGCTTCGCCGGCCACACCGACGTGGTGCCGACCGGCCCGGTCAAGGCCTGGCAGAACGACCCGTTCGACGCGCTGATCGATGAAAACGGCATGCTCTGCGGCCGTGGCGCAGCCGACATGAAAGGCAGCCTGGCGGCGATGCTGGTCGCTTCCGAGCGCTTCGTGACGGACTACCCGGACCACAAGGGTTCGGTAGCATTCCTGATCACCAGTGACGAAGAAGGCCCGGCGCACCACGGCACCAAGGCCGTGATCGAACGCCTGGCAGCCCGCAAGGAGCGCCTGGACTGGTGCATCGTCG
>NZ_JACARK010000221.1:0-9225 GCF_013386655.1 Pseudomonas sp. K5002
CGGCGATGGTCAGGCCACCGGCGCAGGCGCCCATCAGGTTGACCTCGCGGGCGCCGGTGATTGCGCGGGTTACGTTCAGCGCTTCTTCCAAAGCCGCGACGTAGGTGGACAAGCCCCATTCGCGGTGGCGTACATCCGGGTTGCGCCAGCTGACCATAAACACTTGCAGGCCATTTTTCAGGGCGAACTGGACGAAGCTGTTGTTCGGGCTCAGGTCGAAAATGTAGTACTTGTTGATTTGCGGCGGCACCACCAGCAGCGGCTTGGCGTACTGTTTTTCGCTCATGGGCTTGTACTGGATCAGCTCCAGCAGTTCATTGCGAAACACCACCGAACCGGGTGTGGTGGCCACCGTCTTGCCGACTTCAAAGGCCTGCTTGGTGACCTGGCGCGGCAAGCCGTTGTTGTGCAGCAGGTCGTCGAACAGGTTGCTGACGCCACGCACCACGCTGTTGCCGCCGGAGTTGAGCAGCTCCTTGATCGCCAGCGGGTTGAGCAGGGTGTTGGATGGCGACACGGCATCGTTGAGCAGGGCAAAGGCAAAGTGCGCCCGCGCCCGGTCGTCGGCGCTGAGGTTGCTGTCGTCGATCCAGTGGCGGGTCTGTTTTTGCCAGCTCAGGTAGGCTTGCAGGCTGCGCCGATAAAACGGGTTGAGCTGCCAGGTCGGGTCGGCGAAGCGGCTGTCCTTCGGGTTCGGCTCGTGCACCGTTTCCCCGAGCAGCACGCGGCCCAATTGCCCGCCCAACTTCAGGGCGTGACGGGCGGTGTGCACCGGGTTGCGCAAGCCGTGTGCGGCGACGCTGCGCAGGGTCGAGAGCAAGTCCCGGCCGCGCAGGCCGGTGATCGCACTTTCAATATTGATGAACGCGGCGGGTGTGGGCACCGGGTTCGATACGGGTCTTTCTCGCATGCGCCAACACTCCTTCGTCAAGCCATCAACAAGCACGCCAATTCAGAACCATAGTCGGTTCTGGCCAAGTTGCGCGGCGCGGTCGTCCTGACCGCTGCCGTCTAAAGTGCGGGTTGCGGGTGAATCACCGCCCTCAGGCGTTCCTCCTGGAGAAACTTCATGATGATCGGCGCCACGGCCTCGGCCCGGGTAATCAGGAACAGATGGCCGTCGTCGATGATGTGCAATTGGGCGTTGGGAATACGCCAGGCCAGCATGCGCATGTTGATCAGCGGGATCAGCGGGTCGTCGTCGCCAGCCAGCACCAGGGTCGGCTGCTTGATCTTGTGCAGCCAGTGGATGCTGGTCCAGCCAAGCCCGGCGAACAGTTGCCAGTAGTAACCCAGCTTGCCCGCCGAACGCACTTTGCTCGCGTGTTCGGCGGCCAGTTTCGAATCCCGACGGAAGGAGCCGCCGTAGATCATCGGTGCAATGCGCACCACGTGGGACGGTTGGATATAACGCCGGGGGCTGGCCATCAGCCACAAGACTTTCGGCTTGCCCGGCACCATGAAGGCACCGGCGGCGGTGGCGGCCAGAATCAGCTTCTTGCAGCGTTCCGGATAGTCATAGGCGAACTGCTGCGCCAGCGCGCCGCCCCAGGAAACGCCCACCGCGTTGACCTGGCCATAGTCCAGGTAGTCGAGCATGCGCGCGGTGAGTTTGGCCAGGCCGGGAAAGCGATAAGGCCGGCTGGGGGTCGACGAGCCGCCGACGCCTGGCACATCAAAGGCAATCACTTCCAGGTCCGGGTCCAGGGCCTGGACGAACGGAAACACCAGCTCAAGGTTGGCGCCGATGCCGTTGAAAATCAGCAGCGGCGTCAAGTGAGGCTTGCCCGGGCGTACCGCCGTGCGGATGGCTTGGCCATCCAGGTCGATGGTACGGAAGATGAACGGTTGCGGCATGGGCTTACCCTGCAAAATGGCGCTATTTCCCTGCGGGAACACGGTCAATGTGGGAGCTGGCTTGCCTGCGATGCAGACGCTACGGTGTATCAGGCACACCGAGTTGATGCCATCGCAGGCAAGCCAGCTCCCACATTTGATCCCATTCCCGCCTACCTTTCGTGAACGTATGTGCCCGGCGCCGCTTCCGCCGCTGCATAAGTCTTGTTGCCCAGGTTCGCAGGCGCCTTCTTCAACTTGCCCGACCGCTCCGCCTGCCACGCCTGCCAATGCAACCACCACGAATCGGTGTGCTTGGTGGCGTTCTCCTGCCAGTCCAGGGCCTTGCCCGGCATCGTATCGCTGGTCTGGTAACGCGATTTTGGATTGCCCGGCGGGTTCAGAATGCTCTGGATATGCCCGCTGCTGGACAGCACAAACTCCACCTTGCCGCCAAACAGCTGCGCCGACTTGTAGCAGGACTGCCACGGTGTGATGTGGTCGTTGGTGCCGGCCAAAGAATAAATATCGGCAGTGACCTGCTTCAGGTCGATCGGCGTGCCGCACACTTCCAGGGCATTGGCCCGCACCAAGGGATTGTTCTTGAACAGTTCGATCAGGTCGCCATGGAACGCGGCCGGCAAGCGGGTGGTGTCGTTGTTCCAGAACAGGATGTCGAACACCGGTGGCTCGTTGCCCAGCAGGTAGTTGTTGACCCAGTAGTTCCAGATCAGGTCATTGGGGCGCATCCAGGCAAACACCTTGGCCATGTCGCGGCCTTCCAGCACACCGGCCTGGTAGGAATGGCGCTTGGCTGCTTCCAGGGTCTGTTCGTCGACGAACAACGCCACCTGGGTGTCCAGGGTCGTGTCCAGCACGCTCACCAGCAGGGTCAGGGCGTTGACCTTCTTCTCGCCCAGCGCCGCGTAGTGGCCCAGCAGGGCGGTGCAGGTGATGCCGCCGGAGCAGGCGCCGAGCATGTTGATGTCTTTGCTGCCGGTGATCGCGCTCACCACATCGACCGCTTCTTTCAGCGCCTCGATGTAGGTCGACAGGCCCCACTCGCGCTGGGCCTTGGTGGGGTTGCGCCAACTGACGATAAACGTCTGCTGGTTATTGCGCAGGCAGAAGCGCGCCAGGCTCTTGTCCGGGCTCAGGTCGAATACATAGAACTTGTTGATCTGCGGCGGCACCACCAGCAGCGGGCGTTCGTGCACCTGCTCGGTGATCGGCCGGTACTGGATCAGCTCCAGCACATCGTTGCGAAACACCACGGCGCCTTCGGTGGTGCCCAGGCTCTTGCCCACTTCAAAGGCGCCCATGTTGACCTGGCTCGGCATGCCGCCGTTGTGCACCATGTCCTTGGCCAGGTGGGACAGGCCATCCAGCAGGCTCTTGCCGCCGGTTTCAAAGAAGCGTTTGACCGCCGCCGGGTTGGCCGCGCTGTTGGTGGGCGCCATGGCCTCGGTCATCAGGTTGATGACGAAGTGGCCGCGGCTGATGTCGTGTTCCGACAGGTTGCTGTCACCGATCCAGTCGTGCAGCTCCTTGCGCCACGCCAGGTAGGTTTGCAGGTAACGTTTGTAGAGCGGGTTCTGGGTCCACGCCGGGTCGTTGAAACGACGGTCGTCGGCCTCGGGTGTCAGCTGTGATTTGCCGAACACCACGTTCTTCAATTCGACGCCGAAATGGGCGACATGCTTGACGCTGTGCAACGGTTGTTTGATGGCCTGGGTCAGCACCATCCGAGCGGATGCCAGTAAATCCTTTTTCCGTAACGCGATGATCGGGTTCAGCCCCAGGGTGTTTTCCGAGGCCTGGCGTTTCAAGTCATCGTTGTTCTTGTTACTCATCTACGACGCTCCATTGTCCGACAGACGAGTACCGGGTACCGCTGTGTACCACTACTTGCCACACAGCACAGCCTGGTACTACTGCTCGGGTGACCGTTAATACCGCATCGTCAAATGCAGGGAACTTGCCAGTTCCATTGGTTACCCGAGTTTAATTTTTTTCGCAAGCGGGCCAATCGTTGGCCACGACAGAGGGGCATTCAAGCAGATGGAATTAGAAAATGCCCACTAATGAGCAAGAGGCCTGGGCTAGAGCATCAGCCGCACGACCGACTGGCTCGGGTCGCGGGTTTTTCCGGCGGCTTTCAGCTCGGCAAGATAGTCAGCCCACAGCGCGTCCTGACGCACGGCAAGTTGATAGAGGTAGTCCCAGGTGAACAATCCGCTGTCATGGCCATCGTCGAAGGTCAATTTCAGTGCGTATTGGCCGGCGGGTTCGATCTTGGTCAAGCCGACATTGAGCTTGCCGAATTGCAGGATCGGTTTGCCGTGGCCCTGGACCTCGGCGGAGGGGGAGTGCACGCGAAGGAATTCGGCGGGCAGTTGATACACCTCGTCGGGACCGTAGGTGAGGCCCAGGGTCCTGGAGGCTTTGTGCAGGTTGATGGCGGTAGGCAGTTTGGTCATTTGGGGAACCGCTCAGAGATGATCCTGAAGGAACCGGCTTTAAACTGTGGGAGCGGGCTTGCTCGCGAATGCGGTGGGTC
Organism: Pseudomonas sp. K5002; assembly: GCF_013386655.1. NCBI lineage: Bacteria > Pseudomonadati > Pseudomonadota > Gammaproteobacteria > Pseudomonadales > Pseudomonadaceae > Pseudomonas > Pseudomonas sp. K5002. The sequence goes on from NZ_JACARK010000221.1 coordinate 4,397, forward strand.
AGTTCATGCAATTGTGACTGACCCACCGCATTCGCGAGCAAGCCCGCTCCCACATTAAAGCAGAGCGGTTCCTGCGTGAGGCTTACAGGATATAACGAGACAGATCTTCGTTCTGCGCCAATTCGCCCAGGTGGCTGTTGACGTAGTCGGCGTCGATCTTGATTGCCACGCCATTCTGCGCGCCCGCCATGTCGCCGGCACTGAAGGACACTTCCTCCAGCAGGCGCTCAAGCAGGGTGTGCAAGCGACGGGCACCGATGTTCTCGGTCTTCTCGTTGACCTGCCAGGCAATCTCCGCCAGACGCTTGATACCGTCCGGCAGGAACTCAATCCCCAGGCCTTCGGTTTTCAGCAGCTCGCGGTATTGCTCGGTCAGCGACGCATGCGGCTCGCTGAGGATGCGTTCGAAATCGCCCGGCGTCAGCGCTTTCAGCTCAACGCGAATCGGCAGGCGGCCTTGCAGCTCCGGCACCAGGTCGCTTGGCTTGCTCAGGTGGAACGCACCGGACGCGATAAACAGGATGTGGTCGGTCTTGACCATGCCCAGCTTGGTGTTGACGGTGCAGCCTTCGATCAGCGGCAGCAGGTCGCGCTGCACGCCTTCGCGGGACACATCGACCCCGCCGGAATTACCGCGCTTGGCCACCTTGTCGATCTCGTCGATAAACACGATGCCGTGCTGCTCGACCGCTTCCAGGGCCTTGGCCTTGAGTTCTTCCTCATTGACCAGGCGCCCGGCCTCTTCGTCGCGCACCAGTTTCAGCGCTTCCTTCACCTTGAGCTTGCGGCTTTTCTTCTTGCCCTTGCCCATGTTGGCGAACAGGTTCTGCAACTGGCTGGTCATTTCTTCCATGCCAGGCGGTGCGGAGATGTCGACGCCGGACACTTCGGCGACTTCAATCTCGATTTCCTTGTCGTCCAGCTGGCCTTCACGCAGGCGCTTGCGGAACAGCTGGCGGGTGTTGGAATCCGAGCTTGGCGCGGCGTCTTCGTTGAAGCCCATGCGTGCCGGTGGCAGCAAGGCGTCGAGGATGCGTTCTTCAGCGGCGTCTTCGGCGCGATGGCTGACCTTGGTCATTTCCTGTTCGCGCAGCAGCTTCAGGGCAGCGTCGGCCAGGTCACGAATGATCGACTCGACGTCACGGCCCACATAGCCCACTTCGGTGAACTTGGTGGCTTCGACCTTGATGAACGGCGCATTGGCCAGCTTGGCCAGGCGCCGGGCGATCTCGGTTTTACCGACACCGGTCGGGCCGATCATCAGGATGTTCTTCGGGGTTACTTCAACGCGCAATTCTTCGGGCAGTTGCATCCGGCGCCAGCGGTTACGCAGGGCGATGGCAACGGCGCGCTTGGCATCGTCCTGGCCGATGATATGGCGATTGAGTTCATGGACGATTTCGCGGGGAGTCATGGACATAGTAATTGGCGGTCCTCAAGCGGGAATAAGCCTGCGGCTTATTCGGCGAGGTCCTGCTCCTCAATGGTCAGGTTGTGGTTGGTGAAGACACAGATGTCGCCAGCGATACCCAGGGCAGTCTCGACGATTTCCCGGGCCGACAGGTCGGTTTTCTTCAGCAGGGCGCTGGCCGCCGCTTGTGCGTAGCCGCCGCCGGAGCCCATGGCGATCAGGCCTTCTTCGGGTTCAACCACGTCGCCGTTGCCGGTGATGATCAGGGAGGCGTCTTTGTTGGCGACGGCCAGCATGGCTTCCAGGCGGCTGAGGGAGCGGTCGGTGCGCCATTCTTTGGCGAGTTCGACGGCGGCACGGACCAGATGGCCCTGGTGCTTCTCAAGTTGGCCTTCAAAGCGCTCGAACAGGGTAAAGGCGTCAGCGGTGGCGCCGGCGAAACCGGCGAGGACCTGGCCGTGGTACAGGCGACGGACTTTTTTCGCGTTGCCTTTCATCACGGTATTGCCAAGTGAAACCTGGCCGTCGCCGCCCATGACGACTTTGCCGTGGCGGCGAACTGAAACGATGGTGGTCAAGGGGAGAGTCTCCACGCTGCGGGGCGAAAATGCCCTGATGGAACTCATATGGGGGTGGCGGGGGGGATTTCAACTGTAGGACGGGAGGGCGGACGAGTGGTGTTTATGTGTCGGACTCGGTCCTGAGGCCGCTGAAAATCAAATGTGGGAGCGGGCTTGCTCGCGAATGCGGTGTGTCAGTCACTGGAAATATTGACTGATCTACCGCATTCGCGAGCAAGCCCGCTCCCACATTAACCCGATGCTGTTTCCGGAATCAGCGGCTCTGGCGTTGTTGTAACAACAGGTTGCTAAACCCGGCGCCGGCCAGTTGCTTCTGCGCCACGGTCAGCTGTTCACGGTTGCTGAACGGCCCTACCAGCACGCGATACCAGGTCGCATCCTTAACCGTCCCGGACTCCACCGTCACCGCCTGCCCCAACAGAATAATCTGCGCGCGCACACGGTCCGCATCCGCCTGTTTCGGGAACGAGCCCGCCTGCAGGAAGAACTTGGTCACGGGCGCGGCCTTGGTGGTGGCGACCGGCGGCGGTGGCGGCGGGGTAATCCCGGCCAGCGCAGCCTGGGCTCGGGCCGTGTCGATCTTCGCTGCTTCCGCCGGGGTAACCGGCGTAGTCGGCACCGGCTGCGGCGTCGGCAGGGTTTTCTCCGGCACGGCGTCCGGCGGCACGATCACTTCCGATTCCGGCAGCAGCGTGTAGAAGTCGTACTTCGGCTTCACCGGCGCAGTCGGGCTAGGCGGTGTCTTGTTCGCCTCGGCCATTTTTGTGGCCTTCTGCTGTTCTTGCTTGACCCGTTTGACGTCATCGCCCTTGCCCGGGTCGAGCTTCATCAGGAACACCACAAACGCGCCGACCGTCAGGCCGATGGCCATCCACAACCAGCCCGGAATAGGCTTCTTCGCCGGTGCCTGGTAGCGGCTGGCGCCGCGCTTGGGTGCAGGTTTTTTCTTGGCAGCCAACTTACATACGCTCCAGAGTTTCCAGGCCCAACAATTCCAGGCCTTGCTTGAGGGTCCGTCCTGCCAGTGCGGCGAGGCGCAGGCGGCTCTGCTTTTGGGCTTCGTCGTCTGCGGTCAGGATCGGGCAGTTCTCGTAGAAGCTGGAGAACAAACCGGCGACTTCGTACAAATAGGTGCAGAGGATGTGCGGTGTGCCTTTTTCGCCGACGCTGTTCAGCACTTCGCCGAATTGCGCCAGTTTGGCGGCCAGTTCCTGCTCGTGTGGCGCCTCAAGGTTGATCTGGCCTTCGACTTCGCTGAAGTCCTTGCCCAGCTTGCGGAACACACCGGCCACCCGCGTGTAGGCATACAGCAGGTACGGCGCGGTGTTGCCTTCGAAGTTGAGCATCAATTCGAAGTTGAAGCTGTAGTCGCTGGTGCGGTGCTTGGACAGGTCGGCGTATTTCACCGCGCCAATCCCCACGACGCGGGCGATGTTGCGCAGGTCGGCTTCGGCCAACTCCGGGTTCTTTTCCTTCACCAGGTTGTAGGCGCGGTCCTGGGCTTCGTTCAGCAGGTCGATCAGCTTCACGGTGCCGCCGTCACGGGTCTTGAACGGGCGGCCATCGGCGCCGTTCATGGTGCCGAAGCCCATGTGTTCCATCTGCATCGGGTGGGTCACGAAACCGGCGCGGCGTGCCACTTCGAACACTTGCTGGAAGTGCAGGGCCTGGCGCTGGTCAACGAAATACAGGGCACGGTCGGCTTTCAGCACGCCGCTGCGGTAGCGCACGGCGGCCAGGTCGGTGGTGGCGTAGAGGTAGCCGCCATCGGCCTTGACGATGATCACCGGCAGCGGGTCGCCATCGGCGGTCTTGAATTCTTCGAGGAACACGCACTGCGCGCCGTTGCTTTCAACCAGCAGGCCCTTGGCCTTGAGGTCGTTGACCACGTTGATCAGGTCGTCGTTGTAGGCGCTTTCGCCCATCACGTCGGCCATGGTCAATTTGACATTGAGCAGCTCGTAGATTTCCTGGCAGTGGGACAGCGAGATCTCGCGGAAGCGGCCCCACAGTTCCAGGCATTCGGCATCGCCGGCTTGCAGCTTGACCACCAGGCCACGGGCACGGTCGGCGAATTCTTCGGATTCGTCGAAACGCTTCTTGGCGGCGCGGTAGAAGTTCTCCAGGTCCGACAGCTCGTTGCTGGTGATCGGGTTTTCCTGCAGATAGGCCATCAGCATGCCGAACTGGGTACCCCAGTCGCCCACGTGGTTCTGGCGGATCACGTCGTCGCCGAGGAATTCCAGGACCCGCGCCACGCCGTCACCGATGATGGTGGAGCGCAGGTGGCCCACGTGCATTTCCTTGGCCAGGTTCGGTGCCGACAGGTCGATGGCCACGCGCTGTGCCGGGCCGGCCTTGCGCACGCCGATTTTCGCGTCGGCCAGGGCCGCGTCCAGGCGCGAAGCCAGGGCCTGGGTGTTCTGAAAGAAGTTGATGAAGCCTGGGCCGGCGATTTCAGCCTTGGTCACCTGCGGGTCGGCCGGCAGCGCGGCGATGATTTTTTCCGCCAGGTCGCGCGGCTTCAGGCCGGCCGGCTTGGCCAGCATCATCGCGATGTTGCTGGCGAAATCACCGTGGGTCTTGTCGCGGGTATTTTCCACCTGGATCGCCGGCGTCAGGCCTTCAGGCAACACACCTTCGTTGACGAGTTGGGTGAGGGCTTGTTGGATCAGCTGGCGAATGGTGTCTTTCATGGTGTTCTCTTTCGACCGCAAGCGGTGGCGCGCGATGCGCAGGTGGAAAAACTGGGCATTATCCGTGGCGAGGGCGGGCTTGCCAACCTTCGCGGGACCTTGACGGACGATTAACCTGTGGCGAGGGAGCTTGCTGTGGCG
>NZ_JACARK010000222.1:0-6968 GCF_013386655.1 Pseudomonas sp. K5002
CCGCGAAGGCCAGCGCCCCGGCACCATGGACGTCGACCTGCAGGTGGAAGACCAGAATCCCTGGCACGCCAGCCTCGGCCTGAACAACGACTACAGCGCCGACACCAAGGAGCTGCGCAGCGTCGCGACCCTGGGTTACGACAACCTCTGGCAACTGGGCCACAGCATTTCCCTGACCTACTTCACCGCGCCCCAGGACAGCGACAACGCCAAGGTCTGGTCGGGCGCCTACACCGCGCCGCTGACTGATCGCTGGAGCCTGCAGTTCTCCGGTTATCAGTCCGACAGCAACATCGCCACCATCGGCGGCAGCAACGTGTTGGGCAAGGGCCATTCCTACGGCGTGTCGGCGATCTACAGCCTGCCGGCCAGTGGCAATTGGGCCAATTCGTTCTCTGCCGGGGTCGACTTCAAGGACTTCAAGGAGCAGATGAAGTTTGGCAGCAGCACGGACGATATCCCGCTGAAGTACGCACCGCTGACCTTCGGCTACAACGGCTACCGCTACACCGAGCAGTCGCAATTGGGGCTGGGCTTGAGCCTGGTGGTGGGTACCCGCGCGTTCTTCGGCTACGGCAGCGACGCCGAGGAGTTCCAGTACAAGCGTGACAAGGCCAGCCCGAGTTTTGCGGTGCTCAAGGGCGACCTGAATTACACCTACACCTTCGGCAACGACTGGCAGTCGGCGTCCAGGGCCGGCTTCCAGTTGGCCTCGGGGCCGCTGGTGTCCAACGAGCAATATTCCGCTGGCGGCGCTACGTCGGTACGCGGGTATCTCGCCGCCGAGCGCACCGGTGACGAAGGCTACCTGTTGTCCCAGGAACTGCGCACGCCGTCCCTGGCCAAGTTTCTCGGCAGCTACGTGCAGGAGTGGCGCTTCTACGCGTTTGCCGAAGGCGCACGCCTGCGCCTGCATGACCCGCTGCCCGAGCAGGAAGACGAATACAGCCTGGCCAGTGTCGGCCTCGGCACCCGCGCCAGTTTGAGCAAGTGGTTGTCCGGCAGCCTGGATTGGGGCTACCCGCTGCTTGAAGGCCCAAATACCCAGAAACAGGACTCGCGACTGCACTTCAGTGTGCAGGCGACTTTCTGACCCCTTTTTTCGGAGACTCCTGACATGCAACGCCTATTTCTGAGCCTGTTGATCTGCCTGGGCTTCGCGCTCCCGGCCACCGCCCATGCCTGGTGGCAGGACGATTGGCACTACCGTAAACAGATCACGGTGGACACCACCTCCCAGGGCGCAGCCATCAGCCAGGCCCTGGGCCGCACTGCGTTGCTGGTGCGCCTGCACACCGGCAACTTCACCTTTGACGGGGTCAAGGACGACGGCGCCGACCTGCGCTTTGTCAGCGCCGACGACAAGACCGTGTTCAACCACCAGATCGAAAGCTTCGACCCGCTGATGGGCATGGCGCTGATCTGGGTCGATGTGCCCAAGGTCGAAGGCGGCCAGCGCCAGGACCTGTGGATGTACTACGGCAACCAGAAGGCGCCGGCCACCGCCAACGGCCAGTTGACCTTCGACCCGAACTACACCGCGCTCTACCACTTCGACGGCGCCAACGGCACGCCGCCCCGGGACACCACGGCCTATGGCAACACTGCCGTGAACGCCACTGGTGCGAGCATCGACGGGGTGATTGGCCGTGCGCTGCAGTTCAGTGGCCAGCCGTTGCTGTTGGCCGCCAGTCCGTCGCTGCAACACGCCGCGGGCGGTGCATTTACCTTCAGTGCCTGGCTGCGCCTGGACCAGGCCGGCGGCGAGCAACTGATCATGGCCCGTCGCGAGGGCGCTCACAGCCTGTTGCTGGGCTTGAACCAGGGCATGCCGTTTATTGAAATTGACGGCCAGCGCGCCGTCTCGACCCAGCCGCTGAACCCCGGCCAATGGCAGCACCTGGCGTTCACCGCCGAGGGCGACAAGGTGTCGCTGTACGTCAATGGCCGCGAGACCGCGACCCTCGCAGTGGCGATGCCGGCGTTCAATTCGCAACTGGCCATCGGTGCCGATTTGCCGGAAGCCGCCGGCGGGCACCTGCCGTTTACCGGGGCCATGGACGAACTGCGCTTGTCCAAGGTCGCGCGCCCGGCAGCCCTGTTGCTGGCCGATGCCACGGCCCAGGGCGCCGAGTCGAAACTGGTGGCCTATGGCGTGGATGAAGAACAGTCGGGCTTCGGCTTCGGCAGCCTGGGGTTCCTGCTCAAGGCGGTGCCGGTGGATGCCTGGGTGATCATCCTGGTGCTGGTGGGGATGATGTTCCAGTCGTGGTTCATCATGCTCCGCAAGAACCGCCAGGTCAGTCGCGTGAGTGCTGCCAACGATATCTTCCGCGAGCAATTCGCACAGATCGGTACGCGCCTGGAGATGTACTACGACGACGCGTTGCTGGCCGAGCGCCTGACCCATTCCTCGCTGTGGCGACTGTACCGGGTCGCGGTCAAGGAAATCCGCACTCGCCGCGCCCAGGGCGCCGACACCTCGTCGGTCTCGGCAGCCACCATCGAAGCCATCCGCTGCTCCATGGACGGCGTGCGTACCCGGGAAAACCAGCAGCTCGGCGCCAAGCTGTCGACCCTCTCCAACGCGATTGCCGGTGGCCCGTATATCGGCCTGCTCGGCACCGTGCTGGGGATCATGGTGGTGTTCCTCGGCACGGCGATGGCCGGCGACGTGAACATCAACGCCATCGCCCCGGGTATGGCGGCGGCCTTGCTGGCCACGGCCATGGGCCTGTTTGTCGCGATCCCCGCGCTGTTTGGCTACAACCGCCTGATTACCCGCAACAAGGAAGTCAGCGCCGACATGCGCGTGTTCGTCGACGAGTTCATCACCCGCCTGGCGGAGATGCACGGCGAGAGCCAGCACAGTGAAGCGGCGCACCGTCGCGACCACCACGCCCACGTCCCGGCCTGAGGAGAATCAGCATGGCTTCCGTGAATGCCTCCCACGACGATGACGATGACGCACCCGTCGACAGCATCAACATCACGCCCCTGGTGGACGTGCTGATGGTGGTGTTGGTGATGTTTATCCTCACCGCCACCGCCCAGGTCTCGGGGATCCAGATCCACCTGCCCAAGGCCAGTGCTTCGGTATCGCTGTCCGAGGCCAAGACCAAGGCCATCTCGGTGAACGATGGCGGCCAGGTGTTTCTCGACGCTTACCCGGTGACCTTGCCTGAACTCGAAGAGCGCCTGCGCATCGAGAAAGCGCTGAACCCGGACTTCCCGGTGATCGTGCGCGGCGACGCCATGGTGCAGTACCAGAAGGTCATCGCAGTGCTCGACCTGCTGCGTCGCCTGGAGCTGTCCCAGGTCGGGCTGGTCACCGGCAAACCGAGCCAGGGCTGAGTCATGACCGCACAGATGCCGATCGCGCCGACGCCCCTCAAGAACAAGCCGCCCTTGCGCCCGCTGAAGTGGGGCATTGGCCTGCTGCTGGGCGCCGTGGCTGCCTGGTTTCTCTGGCAGTGGGCCAATGACATGAGTGGCGTGCGCCGTGAAGCGCCCAAGGTGCCGACGATTATTCCGTTGCCACCACCGCCACCACCTCCGCCGGAAAAACCCAAGGAACCGGAGCCCGAGGTGCAGGAGAAAGTCCCCGAGCCGGAGCCCACGCCGACCCCGGACGAGGTCAAGCCCGAGGAGGAAGCACCGCCTTCACCGGCGGACGACCTGGCCAACCCGATGCAGATCGACGGCGACGCTCAGTCCGGTACCGACGGTTTCAACATCGGTGCCGGCAAGGGCGGCGGCATGGCCGGTTCCGGTGGTGGCGGGCTCGGCACCGGGACGTTCAAGCAGTACCTGGCCGGGGTGTTCCAGCGCCTGCTGCGGGAAGACCCGGAGCTGCGCAAGAAGGCCTACACGGTGCAGGCCGACCTGTGGCTGAGCGCAGACGGCGAGGTGACGCGCGTGGAGCTGGCCAAGTCCAGCGGCGACGCCGACACCGACGCCCAGGTGCTGGCCGCATTGCGTGCCACACCGCGGCTGAAGGAACGCACACCCGCCTCAATGACCCTGCCGGTACGCCTGTCCCTCAAGGGCCGGCGCCCGGATTGATCGAACCCTTTTTTGCAGTTTTCTACAGGAGTTGTGTGCAGATGATTTCCCACGTGAATCGATTGACCCTGGCGGTCGGCATGGTCATCGCGACCCTGGTCGGCCAGGCGACGGCCGCCGCCGCGCCTTCGGAAAACGCCACGATCAACCTGATCCGCCTGCTGGTGCAGCAAGGTGTGCTCAAGCAGGAACAGGCCGACGGGCTGATCGCCCAGGCTGAAAAAGAGGCTCAGCAGGCACGCCAGGCCAGCACCGCCACGGCAGTAGCGGCAGGTCCAACTGCGGCCCCCGGCGATGTGCGGGTGCAGTACGTGCCGGCAGCGGTGCGCGACCAGATTCGCGACCAGGTCAAGGCCGAGGTCATGGCCACCGCCAAGCAGGAAAACTGGGCCCAGCCCAACACCTTCCCGGAGTGGGTCTCGCGCATCAGCTTCGACGGCGATATTCGCCTGCGGGATGAGTCGCGCTATTTCTCGGGCAACAACAGCAATGAAATCGTCGATTACGCCAAGCTCAACGACAGCGGCCCCTACGACGTGAACAAGAACACCAACACCAAATTGCCGCCGCTGCTCAACACTCGCGAAGACCGCGAGAACCTGTTCCGCCTGCGCGCCCGCCTGGGCATGAAAGCCGTGATCTCGCCGGAATGGACCGCCGGCATCCGCCTCGGCACCGGCAACGACAACAACCCGGTGTCCACCACCCAGACCCTGGGCGGCGGCTTCGGCAAGAAAGACATCTGGCTCGACCAGGGCTACCTCACCTGGAAGACCACTGACTACATGACCCTGACCGCCGGACGTTTTGCCAACCCGTTCTATTCCACCGACATGATGTATTCCGGCGACCTCAACTTCGACGGTGTGGCGGCGATCTTCAACCACAAGCTCAACAGCGACTGGGGCCTGTTCGGCACCCTCGGCGCGTTCCCGGTGGAATACAGCCCCGACACCGCCACCACCAACGGCTTCGACAAGGACGAGAGCGAAAACAAATGGCTGTTCGGCGGGCAGATCGGCGCCGACTGGAAGATCAACCGCAGCAACAGCCTGAAGGGCTCGATGGCCTACTACCACTTCGGCGATATCCAGGGCGAACGCTCCAGCCCTTGCTCGCCGTGGGCCGGCCAGCCGGCGTGCGATACCGATGGCACGCGCCTGGCCTTCATGCAGAAGGGCAACAGCGTGTTCCTGCTGCGGGACATCACCCCCAACCCGGCAACGCCTGGCCTGACCCCGCAACCGCAATTCGTCGGCCTGGCGTCCAAGTTCAACGTGCTGGACCTCAACCTGGCCTGGGACAGCGAGCTGCCGGAAGACCTCAAGCTGCGCAGCCAGACCAACTTCATCCACAACCTGGCCTACGACAAGGGCGAGATGCTCAAGCGCAGCGAAGGCCAGATCGTCAACAACCTCAACCGCGACGGCCAGTTTGAAAGCGGCGGCAATGCGCTGCTGGTGCAGTTCACCCTCGGCAGTGCGCTGGAGATGCGCAAGAAGGGCGATTGGAACGTGCTGGCCGGCTACAAATACATCCAGCCGGATGCCTTGCCGGACGGCTTCAACGACTCCTCGTTCCACCTCGGCGGCACCAACGCCAAGGGCTATTTCATCGGCGCCAACTACGGCCTCGACAAGAACATCTACGCCAGTGCCCGTTGGCTCAGCGCCTCCGAAGTGTATGGCGCGCCGTTTGAAGTGGATGTCATGCAACTGGAACTCAACACGCGCTTCTGATGCGCCGGAGAAAGCTCATGAACACGCGAATTTGCGGCCTGCTTCTACTGCTCGTTACCACCGGCGCTTCGGCTGAAGGCATGGAGGAGCGCCTGCGCACTCAGCTGCGCAGCACCACCCAGCAGTTGCAGGCGCTGCAAAGCGAGCAGGCCCAGGCCAGTGCCGCACGCATCGCCGCCGAAACCCAGGCCAAGCAGGCCCAGGCGCAGGTCAAGCAACTGACCGCCGAACTGGAAAAGACCCGTGGCGTGGCCGAGCAACTGGTGGGCCAGCAACAGAGCCTGCACAGCCAGGCCCAGGCCCAGGTGGCCGCGAGCAATGAGCAGGTGGGCAAGTTCAAGAAAGCCTATGAAGACTTGCTGGTAATCGCCCGGGGCAAAGAAACCGAGCGCGCACGTTTGCAGGCGCAACTCACGGAACGTGACACACAAGTGCAGCAATGTTCAGTCAAGAATCAACAGATGTACGACGTGGCCCAGCAGTTGCTGACGGCCTACGAAAAAATCGACGTGGCCGACGTGATGAGCATCCGCCAACCGTTCGCCAGCAGCACCCGGGTCAAGTTCGAGGAACTCGCCCAGGGTTTTGGTGACGGCCTTTACCTTAATCGGTTCGATGCTCCACAGACCGTCACTAATCATTGATCGACAAGGAAGATACCCCTATGAGCGACGTACAACTGATCACCAGCGTGACCCCGCAAGCCTTGACCGAGCTGCTGCAGGAAGCCGGCTACCGGGTCAACCAGACCGAGCAGAACGGCATCGTGCAATTGCTCAGCGCAAGCCAGGGCATCGGCTTCGCCGTGCGTTTCGGCAACCCGGCGGTAGAGCAGGGCAGCTACGTGGACTTCACCTACAGCTGCGCGCTGCGGGTGCAGGGCGAATTGCCCGAGGGGCTGGCCCAGGTCTGGAACGCTTCCCGACGTTTTGCGCGGTTGTCGTTGCAGGGTGAGTTCCTGCTGATGGAGATGGACGTGGTGGCCGCCGGCGTGGGTGCGCCGTACTTGCGCAATCAGCTGGAATTGTGGGACCGCCTGCTGCAGGAATTCATCGTCTACCTGCGTGAATACAGCCAGCAAGCCGCCCAGCTCCAGGCCGGGTCCGCGCCTGCTGTCGACGCGCGCGAAGAGGCGCCTGCACTGTGAAGAAACCAGCCCTGGTG
>NZ_JACARK010000223.1:0-3787 GCF_013386655.1 Pseudomonas sp. K5002
CCCACGGTGCCATGGCCCCAGCTCGCCACTGGCCAGCCACCGGCAGGCGGCGTGCCTTTGGGCAGGAACAACGCGCCGGACACCACGATCGGTGTCTTGTTATCGATGCCGTCGGTGGAGGTGTACAGGATGCGTTGGGCGCTGGCGGCATTGGCCAGGCTCAGGGTGTTGTCCAGCGGCTCGCTGCGCAGCAGTTTGCCGGGAACGGCCGGGATGGCTTTTTCCCAGGTGTAGAAAGCCGAGACGCGGCCATCACCTTGCAGCGGGTCAGGTTTGGGGGCGTAGGTGTCGGCAGCAAACACGCTCATGGACAGGGCCAGGACGCTGAGGCCGAAGGCAAAGGAGTGCGGCAGTTTCATGCTCAATTTCCCTATTACGGATTGGTGCTGACCTGGCCACGCAGGGCCGGCCAGTAGTCGGTGAGTTTCAGGTCGATCAGGGCCTGGTTGGTAAAGCCGGTGGCCAGTGACGGGCCGATGTCGTAGGTGTCGCGAATCAGGTGATTGGCCAGGGCGTAGGTGGTGAGGGCCTGGTAATGAGCCTTGAGTTGCTGGTCGCTTTTTGGCGCCCAGCGATCCTTCCAGGCCACCGGGTCGTTCTGGTCGTCGCGACGCAGCACGCTCTCGGCGGTGCCGGCGCGGGATGACAGTTGGTAATAGGCGTCCTGGTTCTGTGGCTGGGAAATCCACCACGCAGCTTTCACCCAGGCGGTGGCGAGCAATTGGGTGATATCCGGGTGCTGCTGTACGAAGGTCTCGGTGCCCCACAGGTCGGAGACCAGCCGCCAGTCGTTGCTGCCTTGCTTGGTCGACCAGATGATCTTGCCCACGCCTTTGTCTTCCAGGGCATAGGCCTCGCTGAGCAACACTGCTGCGTCGACCTTGCCGGCAGACACAGCCGCGGCGCCGACTTGCGGGTTGAGGTTGGCAATCTTGAAATCGTCGAGCTTCAGGCCCTTGCTGGCCAGGAAGTTGCTGAAGGCGAACTCCCATGGCCGACCGCGATGCAGCGCCAGGCGCTTGCCCTTGAGGTCTTCGATGGTGTTCGCGGCGGAGCCTTCCGGTACCACCAGGTAAATATTGTTGCCGCTGCCACCGGGCACGATCAGCTTGCCTGGTACGCCACCGGCGCCGGCAATTACCGAGGGCAGGTCACCGCGTACGGCGAAGTCCAGGCTGTTGTTGCTGAAGCCTTCGTTGATCTGCGGCCCGGCGCCGGCATGGGGCAGGGCGATCCACTCCAGCTTGACCCCGCGCTCACGCAGTTGCGCTTGGAGCCAGCCGTCTTCGATAACGCGCCCGGCTATGCCGCCGAACACCGGTTTGCCGCCCTGGGTGTAGGCGACGATCGCGATCTTCACCGACGCCGGTGGCGCCTGTTCGGCCAGCACGCCGGTGCTGACCAGCACAGCGAACATGGTGGCGATGCTGTTGCGCCAGAATCTTTTCATTGGGATCTCCCTGCTAAGTGATCGCGACCCCCTGTAGGAGCCGGCTTGTCGGCGAAAGCGTCCGTTTAGTCGGTGCAAGGCTTTAGGGCCTCTTCGCTGGCAAGCCAGCTCCTACAGGGCAGGTGGCGTTGAGAGGGAGAGAGCAGATTGCATGCCATCAGCCGAAAAACGCTCTGCACACCTTGTAGAACGTGGCTTTGCGTATTTTCGAAGGACTGCCTGGCAACGGCTTGGTGTTGATCTGCACACACGCAGGTGCTGGCTGATTGCTGCTCCAGCAGCAGGCGAGGTGCGATGTGTTGGTATATTCTTTTTGGGAATATATAAATATTAATTAATAATTAAATGGTATAGAAAACTTCATGCACTATTGACACGCGCTTTTACTGCCAGGAATGCACCATGTCGCTGATCACCCATCCCAATGCCCGTGAATTGACCAAGTCGGTGCGCGCCACCGTGCTGGTCTTCAAGGACCCGCGCTCACAGGAATTGCTGGCGCGTATCGAGCGCCTGGCCCCCAGTGAGGCCAACACCTTGATCATCGGCGAGACCGGCACCGGCAAGGAATTGGTCGCGCGGCATATCCATCACCTGAGCCGTCGCGGGCGTGAACCGTTTGTGGCGGTGAACTGCGGCGCCTTCGCCGAAACCCTGGTGGAAAGTGAGTTGTTCGGCCACGAGAAAGGCGCATTCACCGGCGCCACCACCCACAAGGCCGGCTGGTTCGAAGCGGCCAACGGCGGCACGCTGTTTCTGGATGAGATCGGCGATTTGCCGTTGAACATGCAGGTCAAATTATTGCGGGTGTTGCAGGAGCGAGAAGTGGTGCGCCTGGGCTCGCGCACACCGATTCCGATCAATGTGCGGCTGGTGGCGGCCACCAACGTCAACCTCGCCGACGCGGTGGTGGCGGGGCATTTTCGTGAGGATTTGTTCTACCGCCTGCACGTCGCCACCATCCGCCTGCCGCCCCTGCGGGAACGGCCCGGCGACATCCTGCCGCTGGCGGAATTTTTTCTTGAAGAGCACTGCCAGCGCCTCGGCTACAACCGCGCGTCACTGAGCATCGATGCCGAGCGCAAGCTGCTGGAACACAGCTGGCCGGGGAATATTCGCGAGCTGGAAAACGCCATTCACCATGCGTTGCTGGTGTGCCGCAATCAACTGGTGCAGCCGCCGGATTTGCACCTGGTGGACATGCGTTCTTCCGGCATTCGCCAGGACGAGGCGAACCAGGCCGCGCCTGCGATCACTGGGCCGGTGAGCCTGGAGGCGGCGCTCACTGCGTTGTTCGAACAGAACATTCCGGACCTCTACGAGCACATCGAAGAGACGATCTTTCGCGCGGCCTATCGCTATTGCCATGGCAACCAGTTGCAGACCGGGCGCCTGCTGAATATCAGCCGCAACATCGTGCGGGCGCGGCTGGAGAAGATCGGCGAGTTGGGCAAACCGGTGCTGCTCGACGGGCAGTGACGGGGGTGTTAGCGTTTCGGGCTTCTCTGATCTGTAGAGGGCTCGACGTTGATTCGACTGACCGATTACATCGCTGATTTTTCCCGTTCGCCGCTGGCACCCTGGGTGGATCTTGCGCCGTGGGAGTTGGTGACCCAGGCGCCGGAAATCGTTCGCAAATTGCTGGCGGGGCTTTCTGATGATGACTATGAGATTCATGACGAGATTGCCGTGCACCGTACTGCGGTCGTGGAGGCGGGCGCTGTTTTGAAAGCGCCGCTGATCATCGGCGCCCACTGTTTTATCGCTGCCGGTGCCTACCTTCGCGGCGGTTGCTGGGTGGATGAATATTGCATCTTCGGACCGGGTGCCGAGCTCAAGACGTCCTTTGTCTTCAGCGGCAGCAAGTTGGCGCATTTCAACTTTGTCGGTGATTCGGTATTGGGCCGCGGGGTTAACCTGGAAGCCGGCAGTATCGTGGCCAACTACCGGAACGAGCGTGACGACAAGGAAGTGCAGGTGCGCATTGACGGGCAGTTGCAGCGCACCGGCTGTGACAAGTTTGGCGCGCTGCTTGGGGATCAGTCGCGGGTTGGAGCCAATGGTGTGTTGGCACCGGGAGCGGTGCTTGCGGCGGGTAGTGTGGTTAGGCGTGGGGAGGTTTTCGATTGTGAGGGGTAGGGGGTTTTTGGTGTACATATCCGTTAGTTGAGTAACGGCTGCTTATGGTTTCGCTCTTACAGCGACTCGCTTTGGAAAAGCCGGAATGCCGGCCCAGCCCAAAGTAAGCACAGGGCTCTGCCCCGCCTGTCGGCGCCTCGCTGTGGCTCGGGCTTATTGGGGCAGTCAGAGCCAGATCAAAATCAAAAGCAAGAGCAC
>NZ_JACARK010000223.1:3797-8781 GCF_013386655.1 Pseudomonas sp. K5002
TCCCACATTTTTTGACCGTGCCCGCTTTAGATTTTGATTTTGCTCTTCAACACTCAAGTCGGCTTTCAGGCCGCTGTGCTCTTGATCTGTTTTTGATCTTGATCTTAGGCGCCCCGTTAAACCACGCTGGCCGAACGCAGGTAGCACGGGGCAGGGACGCCCCGTCGCGGCGGCCCGCTTCCCAACGCTACTGCAAGTTGACAAACAATCCCCCGTCTACCAACAGCGAAGCTCCGGTCACATACCGCGCCATGTCCGAGGCGAGGAACACGATGGGCCCCGCGACGTCGTCGGGTTCACCCAGGCGCCCCAACGGCGTGCGCGAAGTCATGTACGCCAGCTTCTCCTCGTCGGCCAAGTCTTCCTTGTTGATATCGGTGGCAATCGTTCCCGGCAGCACCGAGTTGCAGCGAATACCATACGGCCCCAACGCAATCGCACAGGACTGCATCAACGAGTGCAGCCCGGCCTTGGTCGGCGTGTAGTGCGTCTGCATCCCGCCACCCACCAGCGCACTGATGGAACTGACGGCGATGATCGCGCCGCCCTTGCCCTGGTTTTTCATCTGGTTTGCCGCCGCTTGCACGGCGAAGTAGGCGCCGTTGAGGTTGGTGTTGACCGTCTTCAGGTACACCTCACGCGGCATGTCGAGAAACGAGTGGAACGGACAGATCCCGGCGTTGTTGACGAACACATCCACACTGCCGAATGCCTTGAGCGCGCCGGCCACCAGTTTGTCGCCGGTGTCCGGATCAGCCGCATCGCCGCCCACCTCCACCGCTTGGCCGCCGAACGCCTTGATTTCCTCGATCAACGAAAACGCCGCTTCAGTGCCTTGGCCGCTACCACTGTGGCCGATGACCACACGGGCACCCTGGCGTGCACATTCCCTGGCGGCGGCGCGGCCGATTCCACGGGAGGCGCCAGTAATAATCACGGTTTTGTCTGCAAGTAACATAAGTGAACTCCTGAAAAAAAGCGGCCTCAGCCGAGATAGTTGCCGTAACCGACCATGGCAATGGCACCGAGAATCACCGCGATACCAGTGGCCAATACGCCTTTGTTGGTGGCGCTGGTGCCCTGCCATTCGCGGAAATACAGGCCCCAGCAGTTGGATACGATGATGATGAAAGACATGTGCAACACCCACGAACTGGCGTCGTTCTGCAGGCGGCTTTCGCCCATGCCATAGAAGAAAAACTGCAGGAACCACAGGGTGCCGGCACACGCCACCAACAGGTAGTTGCCAAGCAGCGGAGTGCTGCGGTCGGTGTAGTTGTGGAACGTGCGGTTGCGCCAGTTCAGCCACAGGCACCAGAGGCCGTTGGTGGTCAGGCCACCCCACATGATCACCATGAAGGTCACGTTGTTCTGGAACAGGCTGTTGGCGCCATGCTCGACAGCCGCGGCAGCCAGTGGGCGCCCGGCTGAAATACCGTAGCTGAAGCACGCGCTCAGCACCCCGGAGATCACCGCAACCAGCATGCCCTTGGCCACCGAGAACTCGCTGATGCTGGCGAATTTCACCGCTTCCGGCACTTCTCGTTCCTTGATCAGCCCGGCCTTGCCGCACACGGCGATGCCCACCAGCGATACCGCCACGCCCCACAGCACCCAATGCCCGCCCTGGGAGGCGAGCATTGAGGTCAGGGTGCCTTCGGTGGCGTCGGTGAACAGGTCGCGATACAGCGCCGGCATCAAGGCGCCAAGGGCCGAGGTCAGGCCCAGTACCAGCGACATGCCCAGGGACAGCCCGAGGTAGCGCATGGTCAGGCCGAAGGTCAGCCCGCCGATGCCCCAGAGCACGCCGAACAGGTAGGTCCAGAGCAAGGTGCTGCTGTCGGCCTGGCGCAGGATGTCGGCCCAGCCGGGCACGGTCAGTTGCGCGGCAATCAGCGGCACGATCAGCCATGACACCAGGCCGCCGGTGATCCAGTAGCTTTCCCAGGCCCAGCCGCGGACTTTCTTGTAGGGGATGTAGAAGCTGCCGGAGGCGAAGCCGCCGATGAAGTGCAGAATCACACCGAAGAGAATGATTTCCACGTAGTCGAATCCTTTTTTATTGTTGTGGTAGCGCGCTGTTTCAGCCTGGGGTAAGGCTGAACATCGGGATTAAATCCACGCTGACGGGCGAGGCGTCCGGCTGGCTGGGCATGATGTCTTGCATGTACTGCCACCACCGTTGCATCAGCGCGGTGCCCGGCAGTGCGTCGAGCCCGTGCCGCTCTTCGTGGGTCATCACGGCGAACAAGGCGTTGCTGGCCTCGTCGAGGAAGATCCGGTAGTCCACCACGCCGGCATCACGCAGGGCCTGGGCCAGTTCGGGCCAGATCTCATCGTGGCGTCGACGGTACTCGGCGTGCTGACCGGGGTTGAGGTTCATGCGAAAGGCTCGGGTCTGCATTACTTGCCTCCGTGGGGTGGCGTAGGACTGTAGATGCGCACCGCGTTGTGCAGGAAGAACTTGCCCTGTACGTCCTCGGGTTTGCCCGCCATGCAGGCTTTCACCAGGCCCAGGGTGGTGGCGAAACTGGCCAGGTGATCGCTGTTGGGCCAGTCGCTGCCGAAGAAGCAACGGTCTTCGCCAAAGGCTTCCCACAGCACGGCCAGGCGGTCGTTGTAGAACGCCGGGTCAAGGATCAGACCCTGCGGGCCGACCTGGGGAATTTCCGCCAGTTTGGCAAATACATTCGGCCGCTCTGCCAGGCGCATCAGGTCGGCGTGATACGCGGATTCTTCGCCGGCGGGCACGCTGGCATTGGGCAGGTGATCGACGATGATGCGCAGCTCGGGCAAGGCATCGCTCAAATGCAGCAGCCCTTTGATCAAGCGCGGATTGGGGTTGGCGCTGTCCAGGCCACGCCCGTATTCGGCGAGGCGGCGCAGGCCTTCGATAAAGCCGGGGCGCTTCTGGTCGTCTGGCAAATCGCGGTCCCACAGGTTGCCGTAGCGCAAACCGAGGAACAGCGGTTCATGGGCCAAGGCATCGAGGTCTGCCGCAAAGTCGCCGTGCAGCGGGTCAAGGTTGCCGACGAAACCGAGCATGCGCAGGTCGCTGCGCAGGGTCTCCAGCAACCAGCGGTTGTCGTCGCGCCACGGGCTGGCTTCCACGGCAATCGCGCCGATCACGTTATGTTCGCCTGCCAGCGGCCAATAATCCGCCGGCAAATGTGCGGCATACAGCGCGTTTCCCGGCTCGGGCCAGGGAATACCCTGGGGGCGGCGCGGGTCGAACAGGTGCAAATGGCTGTCGATGATCGGCCCGCTGTAAGGGGTAAGGGGCATAGCGCAATCCTTCGGAACAATGGATGGGGAAGGGCCCGCACGCTACCGCGCCAAGGCCCGTTGCACCACTTCAGCTCTGCAAGTACACCGCATGGGTGTGGGTGTACTCGTACAGGCCGTGCTTGCCATCGGCGCCGCCGATCCCGGATTTACGCACGCCGGCATGAAAGCCTTGCATCGCCTCGAAGTTCTCGCGGTTGACGTAGGTCTCGCCGAACGACAATTCGCGCACCGCCTGCATCGCCTTGCCCAGGTCGCGGGTGTAGATCGAAGAGGTCAGGCCGTAGTCGCAGTCGTTGGCCATGGCGATGGCCTCATCCAGGTCGTCGACAATCTGGATCGGCAGCACCGGGCCAAAAATTTCTTCGCGCATGATTTCCATGTCGGCGTGGCAACCGGCCAATACCGTCGGCTGGAAGTGAAAGCCCTGGCCCAGGTCGGCGATCTGTCCACCGGTGACCAGCGATGCACCCTGGCTCAAGGCGGTGCGTACCTTGCGATTGACGCTGTCCAGGCCTTGGCGGTTGATCAGCGGGCCCATCTCCACATCGGCCTGGGCGATGGGGTCGCCGTAGCGGGTGGCGGCCATCGCGGCGCTGATGCGCTCGATAAACTGGTCGGCCACCTTGCGCTCCACGTACACCCGTTCGGCGCAGTTGCACACCTGGCCGCTGTTGATGATCCGCGAGTCGCGAATGGCGTTTACCGCGAGGTCCAGGTCGGCATCGGCGAGGACGATGGCAGGTGCCTTGCCACCCAGCTCGAGGTTGAGCTTGGTGATATGGGGGGCGGCGGCGGCCATGATCCGCGAGCCGGTGGCGACGCTGCCGGTGAAGCTGATCATGTCCACGCCCTTATGGGCGGTGAGGGCGCCACCGACGCGGCCATCGCCGCAGACCACATTGAATACCCCGGCCGGCAGGTCGGTCTCGGCCACCAGTTTGGCGAACTCGAAGCAGTTGTTCGGCGTTTCTTCGCTGGGTTTGATCACGATGGTGTTGCCGGTGAGCAACGCCGGGGCCATCTTGCGGGCGATCAAAAAGAACGGGAAGTTCCACGGCAGGATGCCGGCCACCACACCCAGGGGTTTGCGGAACAGGAAGATATTTTCATTGGGGCGGTCGCTGGTGATGATCTCGCCTTCAATGCGGCGCGCCCACTCGGCCATGTAGTCGAGGTAGTCGGCGGTGAAGTTGACTTCCACTTCCGCCAGGCCGCTGACCTTGCCTTGCTCCAGGGTAATGGTGCGCGCCAGGTGGGCGACGTTTTCCCGCAGCTTGGCGGCGATGCGGCGCAAGTGCCCGGCACGTTCGATCGCCGGTTTGCGCGCCCAGTCTTTTTGCGCATGACGTGCGGCAGCCAGGGCTTGGTCGATGTCTTCGGAGGTGGACGCCGGGACCTTCGACAACAGGGCGCCGGTGGCCGGGTTCAATACATCCAGGTGCGCATCGCTGGAGGTAAAGCGGCCGTTGATGAAGTTCTGGTAGACCGGTACGGATGACATGCTTGGCTCCTCAGTAAGTACGTGACGGTGCTTTGGCGTCGGCGGCGGGGCGATAGCGGGCCAGGGTCGCCATGGCACCCTGGCGCAGCAAGCTGATGTCGATGGCCACCGCAATGAACTGGCAGCCCCAGGCTTGATAGCGGCGGGCGTCGTCTTCGTTGGGCGCGAGAATGCCGCAGGCCTTGCCGGCCGCCA
>NZ_JACARK010000224.1:0-5022 GCF_013386655.1 Pseudomonas sp. K5002
CGAAGCAGGTTTCGGCGCTTGGCGAGCCGCTCAGCACCACACGGCCGCCCATCAGCAAGGTGCCCATGAACCCCGGGCAGCACATGGGAAAGTTATGGGCCATGGGCAGCGCGGCGAGGTACACCGTGGCGTCGGTCAGGCCGCAACGTTCGGCGCTGGTCCGCACGTTGTAGAGGTATTCATTGTGGCGACGCGGGATCAGTTTCGGCACGCCGGTGGAGCCACCGGACAACTGGAAACACGCGACGGCATCCGCGGGCGGCGCAGAAAAGGTTGGCTGCGGGTCGTCCAGATAAAGGTCTTCGAGCGCGATGAATTCTTCAGCCTCACCGGCCACGATCACCCACGCAAGGTCGCCATGGGCCGCCTTCAAGCCACGGGCCATGCCCCGATAATCAAAACCTGCCGTGACGTCAGCGCAGAGGTATGCCCTGGCCTGGGCAAACTCGCAGAAGCGGCCGATTTCCAGATGACGATGGGCCGGTAACGCAAAGATTGGCCGTACGCCGAGGCGATACAGGGCGAAGCACACTTCGACAAAACCCACGCAGTTCGGCAGTTGCACCACCACGTTGTCCCCTGCCACCAACCCCAGCCGGGAGAACCCGCCGGCCAGTTGATCGACCCGTTGATCCAGTTGGCGATAGCTCACCCGCAGCGTTCCATCGGTGATCGCTTCACGCTCGCCAAAGGTGCGGGCGGCGTTGCGTAGCAGGTCGCCAAAGGTCTCGTCGCGCCAATAGCCTGCGTCGCGATAGCGTTGGGCAAACGCTTCGGGCCAATCGGGGCAGTCGTCAATGATAGTCATGGGGTCTCCAGAGTTTTTTTCGGCAATAAGGGGCCGATGCCGTGAACAAAAGGCCTGCGGGGCAAGGGTGAAAAGGGCTAGGGAGAATGGGTCATTGAGCGGTTCATCCATGAGTCGCCAAGGGCTGCGGAAATGAGAGTGATTATTAATAGGCAAAAGC
The DNA here is from genome assembly GCF_013386655.1 of Pseudomonas sp. K5002. Lineage (NCBI taxonomy): Bacteria > Pseudomonadati > Pseudomonadota > Gammaproteobacteria > Pseudomonadales > Pseudomonadaceae > Pseudomonas > Pseudomonas sp. K5002. Next base: position 969 of record NZ_JACARK010000224.1, read on the forward strand.
CGCAGCACGGCAACCGGCAGGACATTCGTTTGCGCGGCTTTTTCTTTTGATTGCGCTACAGCGTGAGTTTCTGCGGCCTGCAGCGATGAGGCGTGGTCCGGGCTTTCGGCTAAAGGATAATCATTCTTAATTACAGGTAAGAAATTTCCTGCTAGCGTATGCCCCTCTTTTCCGGTTCACAGGGAGTCCGCCATGCTCAGCCCACACGCTGCGCCGCTACCGACCCAAAGGGATTTCACCCTCAATTTTCCCAACACTTTGAACACGGGTGCCGCCACCGTCGTGCCGGAAATCACCCTGTCCGCCGGGACTGTGTTGATGGACAGCCAGATGTGGATGCAAGAGCCGCTGTGGCAAGGTTTGAAGATCATCCTGGTGCTCAGCGGCCAGCTCAATTGCCGGGTCGAAGGCCAGCAGGAAGTGGAGATTCGCGGGCCGACCCTGTGCGCCGTGGCCAACCAGGGTGAACATTGTGGCGATCACCTGTTCGCCAGTGGTGTGCCGGTGCGCTACACCACCGTGCAGCTGGATTTCCCGTCGATCCGCAGCGTCGGCCTTGAGCCTGAGCGCCTGCTGGATAAACGCGGCGGCGGGCCGATGATGTTCTGCCAGCCCGCGAGCAAACCGTTGCTCGCCCTTGCCCAACAGATTTTCACCTGCCCGTTGCAGGGCCCTGCCCGCTCCTTCTATCTGGGCGGCAAGGCCCTGGAGCTGACAGCGCTGGGGGTGGAGGGAATTCTCGCGCAAACCGAGTCGCGCCCGGTGCAGGACGCCCATTGCAACTCAGCGGACATCGAACGCATTCATGCCGCCCGCGACCTGTTGCTCGGTTCGTTGCAGGCTTCGCCGTCATTGGCCGAGCTGTCTCGCGCAGTCGGCCTCAACCCGCGCAAATTGACCGCGGGCTTTCGTCAGGTATTCGGCACCAGTGTCTATGTGTACTTGCAGGAACAGCGCCTGGCCGAAGCCTATCGCCTGCTCGCCAGCGGTGAGACCAATGTGTCCAGCGCCGCGTACCGCGTGGGTTACAGCCCGGCGCATTTCTCCACGGCGTTTCGCAAGCGTTTCGGGGTTTCGCCCAAGGCGTTGCGCTGACGGGTTGTGAAAGTTCCGCCCTGCCCCGCAAACGAAAGAAATGATCGCTCGACCCAAAGCAATAGCCCTGCGTCACAACGCCTGGATGAGATACGTTTGCATTCGCATTGAACACCTCATCATGGAGTGAAGCATGGGCACCCGCGTTCTGTACCGAGACACCCCAGGTTTGCTAATCGATACCGCAGTCCCGCACTTGAAAACCAGTCGCAAGCCCTTGGCAACCCTGATCCATGGCGTTGCCCTGGGCCTGTCGCTGACCCAGATGAACCTTGTGCAGGCCGCCGAGGCGGACACCGATCACGCCCTGGTGCTCGACAGCAGCGTGGTCACCGGGACCCAAGCCGACAGCCCCACCGGACAACAGGCCGGCTACGTGGCCAAGCGTAGCCTCAGCGGGACCAAGACCGACACCGCGCTCAATGAAATCCCCCAGTCGATCTCCGTAGTGACCCGCGACCAGATGGACGCGCAGCAAGTGCAATCGGTGAGCGAAGCGTTGCGCTACACGGCCGGCGTGCAGGCCAACACTACCGCCGCCAGCCAGCGCTTCGACAACCTCTCGATTCGCGGCTTCGACGTGACCAGCACCGGCATGTTGCGCGACGGCTTACGTGGCACCACCACCCAGGCCTGGCCAAAAGCCGAAGCCTATGGCCTGGAACGCATCGACGTGCTCAAGGGCCCGGCCTCGGTGTTGTTCGGCCAGAACGCACCGGGCGGTGTGGTCAACCAGATCAGCAAGCGGCCACTGGACCAGTCGTTCCATGAAGTGCAGCTCCAGGGCGGCAGTTTCGACCGCGCCCAGGGCCAGTTCGACTTCAGCGGGCCACTGGATGACCAGAGGCAATTCCTCTATCGGCTGGTGGGCCTGGAGCGCAGCAGCGGCACCCAGTTCGATCACATCAAGGACGACAAAACCTTCATCGCGCCGTCGTTTACCTGGCGGCCGAACGACGACACCAGCCTGACCGTACTGGCCGATTACTCGGAGGATGAATTCGGCGCGCCCCGGGTGTTCCTGCCGACGGTGGGCACGCTCAAGCAGAACCCGAATGGCAAGGTCAAACACAACGTCTTTCTCGACGAACCCGGCCTGGACAACGGCCGCACGCAATACTCGCTGGGCTACCTGTTGGAGCACCGGATCAACGATGTGTGGAGCCTGAATTCCAGCGCACGTTATGGCCACGTCAACCTGCTGACCAACACCGCCAGCGGCATGTCCCTGGCGCCGGACCTGCGCACCTTGAACCGGTCGGCCTACCGCTTCCGCATCGTCGGCGACGTGTACTCCCTGGACAACAATGCCCAGGCCCGCTGGAACCTTGGCGAGGTGCAGATGGTGTCGCTGCTGGGGGTCGATTACCGGCGCACCCGTGAAGACTATTACCTCAACGGCGGCGCGGCATCGTCGATCGACATCTACAACCCGGTGCACGGGGGTGTGTTCGCGCCGAACACCCCGTTCGCCAGCACCTTGCAGCGCGCCGACCAGACCGGGCTCTACGCCCAGCAGCAGATGACGTTCAACGACCGTTGGGTACTGACCGTCGGCGGTCGCCAGGATCATTCGAGTGCGCGCACCGACAACCGCCTGACCGACACCGGGCAGAAGCAGGACGACAACAAGTTCACCTACCGTGCAGGCCTCGTTTACCTGGCCGACAACGGCCTGTCGCCGTACATCAGCTACGCCACCTCGTTCGACCCGGTGCTCGGCACTGATTTCTACGGCACCAGCTTCAAACCGAGCACCGCCAAGCAGTCGGAAGTCGGCATCAAGTACCAGCCGCCCGGGATCGACAGCTACATCACCCTGTCGCTGTTCGACCTGACCCAGCAGAACGTCAAGACCACCGACCCGAGCAACCCGCTGAATAGCGTGCAGACCGGTGAGGTCAACGTGCGCGGCGTGGAGCTGGAAGGCAAGGCCAGCCTCGCCAAGGGCCTGGACCTGCTGGCAACCCTGACCTACAACGACGCCGAAGTCAGCAAGAGCAACAACCCGCTGGAAAAAGGCAACCGCCCCACCGACACCCCGGAAAAAATGGCGTCGTTGTGGGCTGACTACACCCTGCCCTTTGGCCCGCTCACCGGGCTCGGATTTGGCGTCGGCGTACGCTATATCGGTTCCACCGAGGCCGATGCTGCCAACACTGTGAGCGTGCCCTCCTACACCTTGCTCGACGCGGCGGTGCACTACGATTTCGACAAGCTGATCCCGGCGGCCAAGGGCCTGCGCCTGGCGGTGAATGCCACCAACCTGACCGACAAGCACTATTACGAAGGCTGCTCCCTCTCCAGCTGCAGTGCCGGGTATGACCGCAGTGTCATCGCCAGCCTGCGCTATCGCTGGTAACTGCCATGCGTGGGTGGTGGCTTCGTGTGCATCGATGGCTGGCGCTGAGCGTCGGCCTGCTGCTGGCGCTGATTGGCTTGAGCGGTGCGCTGCTGGAACTCAAGGGGCCGATCCTGCGCTGGGAGGTCGGCAGCCAGGCCTTGGACCTGGCTCCGGTTGAACACGGCGCACTGCTGGATGACGCGCAGTGGATCAGCGCGGCACTGGGTGCCTACCCGCAATTTCAGAAAGTCTTTGGCGCCGCAAAACCGCGCCAGGGTTTCCTGGAATCGGACAACGCGATCGTCTTCGGAGCCCTGGAGGATCGGCCCGGCATCGGCATTGCGATGATCGATCCCTACAGTGCCGAGCCACGGGCATTTTTTGTGTTCGATGACCTGTGGCTGGCGAAGCTGGTGGCGCTGCACCGGGCACTGCTGTTGCCGCCGCCCATTGGCGCCGTCGCCCTGTTTGCCTGTGGCCTGGTGCTGCTGGGCTCGGTGGGCAGCGGCCTGTACCTGTGGTGGCCGGGGCGGCGCAGCTGGTGGAAAGCCGCCAGCTTGCGCCCGGGCAGCCAGGGCCTGCGCCGCCTGCGGGAATGGCACAACGTCGCAGCCG
>NZ_JACARK010000225.1:0-374 GCF_013386655.1 Pseudomonas sp. K5002
TGGGGAACCTGCGGCTGGATCACCTCCTTAATCGACGACATCAGCTGCTCCATAAGTTCCCACACGAATTGCTTGATTCATTGAAGAAGACGATAAAGAAGCAGCCCGAAATTGGGTCTGTAGCTCAGTTGGTTAGAGCGCACCCCTGATAAGGGTGAGGTCGGCAGTTCGAATCTGCCCAGACCCACCAATTTTGTGTGGGAAACGCCTGTAGAAATACGGGGCCATAGCTCAGCTGGGAGAGCGCCTGCCTTGCACGCAGGAGGTCAACGGTTCGATCCCGTTTGGCTCCACCACTACTGCTTCTGTCTTGAAAGCTTAGAAATGAGCATTCCATCGATGTGATGGTGAATGTTGATTTCTAGTCTTTGATT
>NZ_JACARK010000226.1:0-408 GCF_013386655.1 Pseudomonas sp. K5002
AAGTCGTAACAAGGTAGCCGTAGGGGAACCTGCGGCTGGATCACCTCCTTAATCGACGACATCAGCTGCTCCATAAGTTCCCACACGAATTGCTTGATTCATTGAAGAAGACGATAGAAGCAGCTTTAAGCTCCAAGCTGATAGCTCTTAGCTAATCAGTTACGCGCTCGAAATTGGGTCTGTAGCTCAGTTGGTTAGAGCGCACCCCTGATAAGGGTGAGGTCGGCAGTTCGAATCTGCCCAGACCCACCAATTTTGTTATGGGGCCATAGCTCAGCTGGGAGAGCGCCTGCCTTGCACGCAGGAGGTCAACGGTTCGATCCCGTTTGGCTCCACCATTAACTGTTTCTACTGTTAGAGTTTAGAAATGAATATTCGCCAATGAATATTGATTTCTAGTCTTTGATT
>NZ_JACARK010000227.1:0-10472 GCF_013386655.1 Pseudomonas sp. K5002
AGGCCCTCGGCGGTGGGCACTGCCTGGTCGCGCGCATCGCCGAGGGCCTTGTCGCGGCCATGCTCAAACAGGTTGGCCCACAGGTCGACGTTGTCAGCCCACAGGCCCTGTCTTGAGACCACCATCAGGTACAGGTCGGGAGCGCCCGTCTTCACCACCCTGCAGCCGGCTTTCGGGGGCGGAAGCGACTGGGGCATGACCGTCGTAGTCAATACCGGGAAGGCCAGTTGCAGCATCGTCTGGGTCACCGGCGAACGCGCTACTGCGTCGACGGCGGCGGTGGAGTCCGCAGCGGGTTCGGTAAACCGGTTGAAGAACGCCGGCTTGTCATGCTCATTGAGAAACTGGCTGAAAAAATGCTGGTAGCTCGTGGGCGTCGGGCGGTTGTTATTGCCGGATTCGCTTGGCGCTTTGTCGCGCGCCACCCACTGGCGGTTCAGTTCGGTTTTCAGCGCATCAAGGCTGTTGTAGCGCTTGAGCGGGTGCTCCGGATCGTGGGGCAGGTAGACGATGAAGTCGGTGGCATAGCGATATTTTTCCACCGGTGTAAACACCACGCTCCCCATGAGCGCGCGGTCCATCACGCTCAGGCAACTGAACCACACCGGCTTGCCGCCCAGCGTCGGGTTGCGTTCGCCGTCGACCACCTTGAGCACCATGGTGAAGTCATCCGGGAGAATGTCCTGCTTGAGCAGCGCCAGGTACGCCGCAGCCCTGAGGGCATCCTTCTGGCTGGTGATCACGGCGTCGCGCAACCGGGTGGCGGCCGTCTCGTCGGTGGGCAGTAATGTTTCCTTGAGGTGCGCCTGGTAGCGGGCACCCACGTCCAGCGTACGGCACAGGCTGATAAAGGCGGGTACGGTCAGCGCCGGGCTGATCCTGGGAGAGGCGCCTTCCCGGCCCGGGTATTGGGTGAACCCGGAGGCAGGATCGAATGCGCCGTCTTCACCTTCACTGGCTTCAAAGTTATGCAGGGCAGCCTGCACCAGCGACACCTCCAGTACTTTGTATTCGCCGGCCTTGATCCCCAGGGGGCCGAGCCTCAGCGGCTCATACAAACGAAGAGAGGTGCCTTCGACATCCACGGTGAGGTTGAATTGTTCTTTCAGCGCGCCGTTGAGCAGGCCTATGGCGAAGGGCTTGAGTGCCTGGACGTTGGCCAGGTGTTTATCCACCGCGTGTTGGGATTTGAAACTGGTTTCATTGAACGCCTTCAAGGTTCTTCGCTGCAGCGGCGACAAGCTGTCCATCCACTGCGCCTGTTCGAGCCTGGCCTGTTTCAACGCTTCTATGCGGTGGGCCGGCGCCTGTACCAGCCAGTCCGGAATGGCCTGGCGAATGAACGCACTGTTGTCGTCGGAAGATGAGAGGGGAGTAACGGAGGGGGCATCCTGCATGGGGGCATTCCTTTGGGTAAGCAAAGGAAAAAGGCTACTGAAAACCGCTGTGGATTAATAAGTCGAAAAGCCGCTGGATAGCACGCAATAGTTAACGCATCGGCCCCGGATTACCTATGGATCGACGACTTAATTACCCCATGGAAATCCCCCCGTGTGCATCAAGCCTGTCAGCGCTTTTTGAGTGTTCGTCCATGGGGGGCAATCCGTTCAAATAGCTACCGCCGAGTGCCGGGGGCGACTGATTAAGGTCATTGCCTTAATTTCCCTATCGGTACTCGTTTATGCCAGCACCTCAAGCCTCCACCTCGCTCCTGCCGGGCGGCGAAGGGCGTCACTATGCACAGATCAAAGCCGCCATCCCCGAAAGCCTGGTCAGCGCATCTCCTGCCCTGCGTGCAGCCATCACGCAGGCCAAGCCAGAGATCCCCGCCTGGTATGCGGCCACCACCCCGGCACAGAAGGCTGCGCTGCAAAACCTGTTGGAGGCGAGCATCAAGTCTCACACTGCACTGGAGCAAGCGACCGGCAAGGTGCAAGAGGTCAACGCCTTCGCCCGGCCATTGCTTGAAGCCACGTTGAAGGCCGCCGGGTTTGAGCTGGACGTCAACCAGGTGCATCTGCGCCTCTATGTACCGGTCGAAGGACTAGCGACAGGCTACCGGACCAAGACTTTGTCCCTGTTGCAAGCGGCCTTGAACAATTTTGAAGCGCGCGAGACCCGCGCCGGGTTCTTCGACAGTGCTTCAGGCTTTATCACCGCTCCCGGCGCGGATGGCCGTTTCGAGCGCCATACCACGACCCTGACGATCGAGACCTTCGCCCGGTTATGCCGCGACCTGGACCTGGGCAGGCTGTACCAGGAACACCTCACCACCTACCTGCTGCCCGTGCAAACCGTGTCCAGGAACCTGCTGCGTGAACGCTTTATCACCCGGCAAAAGGACGCCTTCAGAGCCGCCGCCTACGTGGCGTTGCTCAAAGGTGATATTCGCAGCGACGACTACGCGCTACTGCAGCGCATCGCCAATGGCGAGCGACGCATCAAGCACGAAGGCAAGCAGGTCTGGCACCGCTGGCCCAGTATCATGGAACTGCAAATGCACGGCTGCCTCATGATCGACCCGAGCGTGGAGCATGGGTATGGCACCTGGCTTATCGTCTACATCCCCGACCACCCCGAGCACCCCATCAAGCGCTACAAAACCTTTGCCGACTATGCAGAGGAAACGACCCGTGAGCTGACCGCTTACAGGCCAGAGGACTATTGGGACAGCAGGGGGGTTCAGGTCACGGCCCACCAACAGTTTTTCTCACGGTTCATCGGGAAAAAATACCTGGCTTACTACTACGGGCGGTTCACCGAGAAACGCGTCGATGAACCGCAAAGGCGCGTGGCCCTGGGCCCTGATCCAGCGTGGCGACAGTACTACGCAAGAAAATCCCTTACCGAACTCCAGGCGATCAACGCCGTCATAAAGTCCCCGCGACATATCAGCCGCACGCCGCAGGACCAGCCAAACCTGAACCTCAACGCCCACCCGATCAAGGGGCTGTGGATCGACGTCGACCCTTGGGACGAGCTGTACGCCGACATGCGCAAGCGCGCACTCGACGATGGGTTGAGCATGGCGATACCCACCGCTCACACCGACGCGGCTGGCCACGACCGGCGGATGGCGCATCTGATGAACATCGGCCTGTTCACCTTGAACCTGGTGTCGATGTTCATTCCGCCCTTGGGTGCACTGATGGCGGTGGTCACGGCCGGGCAACTGCTGTACGAAGTGCTGGAGGGCGTGGTTGAACTCGGCCAGGGTGACCGCGAGGCCGGCTGGGCGCATATCGCTGACGTGCTGGAAAATCTCGCGCAACTGGCGGTGGGCGGCGCTGCGTTGCATATCAGCCTGTCGCCGTTTATCGAAGGACTCAAGGCGGTCAGGCTGCCGTCGGGCAAGGCCCGCTTGTGGAAGCCGGACCTTGCGCCCTATGCGCAGGACATCCGACTGCCGGCAGGCTCGGTTCCCGACCAGGCGGGACTACATACCGTCAATGGGCGCCAGGTCGTGTCGGTGGACGGCAATCGCTACGCCGTGACCGCGCAAGACGAACCGGGCGTGTACCGGGTCCAGCACCCCAGCAGGCCCGAGGCGTATGAGCCTCAGATCGTCAACAACGGTTCTGGCGCCTGGACCCATGAGGCCGATGAGCCCCTGACGTGGCAAGGTGCTCCGCTGATGCGGCGACTGAGCCATGTAATGGAAGGCCTGAGCGATACGCAGTTGGAGCAGGTGCGCAAGATCAGTGACACCGACGAAAGCGTGCTGCGCCGGCTGTATGTGGAAAGCGAGCCCACTCCGGCCATCACACTCGACACGGCGGTGCGCATGCGGGCTTACGGGCGTGCCGAAAGCTTGAGTGGGCAGATCCTTGCGGGGTCGATGTCGATGGACCTGGGTAGCTACGCCGCGTCGTTGATGGTGGAAATGACCGGCTGGCCGCCCGGCAGGACCATCGAAGTATTTGACGGCCAGGGCACCAGCAGGACAGCTGCGTTGTATGGCCAACCTCATGCGCCCGGGACGGAACTGATCAGCATCAGCCGCATAGACCTGTTCGGCGGCAAGCTGCCGGCGTTGATCGTCGAGAGTTTGCCCGAGGAGCAGCTTAAAAACCTGCTCGGCCAACACATGCCTTACGGGGCCGCGCTGCGTAGCCAGGCGTTGCAGGAACGGCTGGGGATCTATGCCAAACAGTCCCTGCGGCGGGTGTTCGACAGCCTTTACCTCGGGCGGTCATCGCCTGGCAGCGCCGAACTGCAACTGTTCGCGCGCGACTTCAAAAGCCTGCCACCGGTCATGGTCGAGGAACTGCTGGAAGGTGCCAGCCCCTCGCAGCGGGCGAGCCTGGTCAACAATCGCAAGATTCCCCTGGAGCTGGCGCAGCAAGCGCGCCGGCAACTTGGGCATCTGCGTCTGGCCCGGGCGTACGAAGGGCTTTATCTGGACGAGTTGGCCAATGTCGACACCGAAGCGCTGGCGCTCAACACGCTGGAGCGCCTTCCTGGCTGGCGAAACGACTTGCGCATTGAGGTTCGCGAAGGCTCCCTGGCCGGAAGCCTGCGTGCCGGCTATGGCCCACCCGAGTCCGCGCACCGCAAGGTATTGGTGCACAGGGGCGATGGACGCTACGAGGCGTTTGACGCACGAGGGCAAAGCCTGCATGTCGTCGACAATCTGTACGGCGCCTTGCAACATGCCCTGCCAGACACCGACCGCCAGTCTCTGGGATTGCCAGGCATTGGGCAGGGGCCGGAGTTAAGAGGCAAAATCCAGGAACATGCCCTGTCGCGCGGTGCCTTGCGCAAGGTGCTGCAGATGCAACCCGCCCAACCGTTCTTCAAACCGCTATCGCAGTTGTCGGGCGGCAGGCGTGGGTACCCCTTGAGCGGGCGCGGCGGGTGGGCGTTTGAGCGGAGCCTGCAGGCACGCATTCGCAACTTGTACCCGGACATCACCGCCAACGAAATTGCCGAGTTGCGACCTCTTGGCGACCCACTCGATCTCACCTGGGTACAGGAACTCGAAAGCGAATTCAGCAACCTGACTCAGACGTTGCGAACCTGGCAGATCAGCGCTCGCGCAGGCGCGTCGACCAGTGGCCAGGCGGCAGATCGGATTTATCGGGCCAGGGGCCGGATCGTCAAGGCCATTGAGGCGGCCTGGCGCAGAACCGGGCTGCGGGATATCGACGGCAATGGTCGATACCTCGGCCAGGCCATCAAGTGGGATGGGGTCGAATTGCGCCAGCAGTTGCGCACCCTGCCGCCATTGCCGGCCGACTTTGATCACGTCAGTAAGCTGACCCTGCGCAGCATGGCCTTGACGAGTGACGACGTCGACGGGTTTGTTTCCAACTTTCGCAGCCTGCGCAGCTTGTCCGTGCAAGCCTGCCGGTTGACGCGGCTGCCGCCGGCCATTGCCGCCATGCCGCACTTGACCGAGTTGTATCTGGGAGGCAATGAAATAGTCCTGAGTCAGGAGAGCGTCATGGTCTTGAGCAAACTGAAACAGCTCAAGGAGCTGTCGCTTGAAAGCAATCCATTGGGTCTGGCGCCGGACGTGAGTCGCATGCCTGATTTGCGCCAGCTGTGGCTGGCTGAAACAGATTTGGAGGAGTGGCCTGCCAGCGTGTTTCGCCTGCCGCGCCCACGGCATTTCATTCTGGATTTGCGTGAGAACGCGCTTATCCGCGTACCGGTATTTGCGCCGGGTTCTGATAACGCCCGGATCATCGCGCGCACGACGCTCTCCCGAGAGCTACTGAGTACTAAAGCCGTGAGCGATTTCAGGTTATATATCGAGGCAGCCGGTAATGATCCGGATCGTCAGCTTCCACCCAAAGGCCGGGCCGATAGCAAACTCTGGAAAACGGGATTGACCGACGAGGAATGGGAATCCAAGCAGCAATTGTGGCAAAGGCTGGAGGATACCTTCGGTTCTGAAGCTTTTTTCAACGAAATTCGCTACCTGTCCAAATCAGGGGATGCCGTAGTCGAGGGCAAGCGCTACCTGCCGGAGCTGACTGCGAAAGTATGGCGCATGCTGGAGGCCATGGGCGAAGACGCCGAGTTGCGAGAGGAGCTGTTCCGCATGGCACAGTTCCCCACGGCTTGCGTGGATGCGGGGGCGCAGTTGTTCAATGCCATGGGGGTTGAAGTGTTGTTGCGCTCGGCCTATGCCAATGAAGACGCGAATGCGGTGAGAAGCAGCGTGCTCAAGTTGGCCAGGGGCAAGTGGCGATTGGAGGAGTTGGGGCGGATCGCTCATGCGCGCGTGGCAGAATTGATCAGTCAAGGCGCCAGGTATACGGAGTATGACCAGGAGGGCATGTTGGTCTCTCATTACGACAACGCAGGCAATGAGATCCCGCCTATTGATGAGGTCGAGATCTACCTGGCCTACACCTCGCAGCTTTCCGCCCGCCTGGACTTGCCGTGGCAGGCCAGAACCATGCTGTACCGCGAAGAGTATGTGACGCCGGCCATGGTAGAGGCGGCGTACGAGCAGGTGACAGCGCTGGACCAGGGTGAGCAGTTGCGCAAGAACCTGATTGAGCAGCCGATGTGGAAGGAATTTCTGGAGCGGGCCCACAAGGTGGAATACTTGAGAATCTTCCGGAAATCTGACGCGTTGCTCGACTACGAGGACGCGCAAGCGCAATGGGCCAGGGATGGCGGCTTGTCTGCCGAGGCCAAGAAGGACCTGAGCGACACCATCGCCAGGACCGCCGATATCCTCGGTCGGCCGCGCGGTAACAGCCTGCCGGGAACCGTCATGAGTCGGGCTGAATACGACACTTCGCTTGCCAGCATCACCAGCGAACTCAACTCATTGAACACGACACTGACCGACCAGGCGATCAGTGCCGTATTTGGGGCTTAGAACAAGAAGTAACGCTGCGCCATCGGCAACACATCCGCAGGCTCACACCACAGCAATACTCCGTCGGCCTTGACCTGATAGGTCTGCGGGTCAACCTCGATATCCGGCAGGTAATCGTTGTGGATCAAGTCGGTTTTCTGCACCGCGCGGCAACCCTTGACCACGGCGATCTGCTTCTTCAACCCCAACTGCTCCGGCAGGCCTGCCGCCAACGCCGCCTGGCTGATAAAGGTCAGGCTGGTGGCGTGCAGCGAGCTGCCGAAGCTGGCGAACATCGGGCGGTAGTGCACCGGTTGCGGGGTGGGGATCGAGGCGTTGGCGTCGCCCATGAGGCTTGAGGCAATCGCGCCGCCCTTGAGGATCAGGGTTGGCTTGATCCCGAAAAACGCCGGGCGCCACAGCACCAGGTCGGCCCATTTACCGACTTCGATGGAACCCACTTCGTGGCTGATGCCATGGGTAATCGCCGGGTTGATGGTGTACTTGGCGATGTAGCGTTTGGCGCGGAAGTTGTCATTGCCTTCGCCGTCGCCAGGCAATCGCCCGCGCTGTTTTTTCATCTTGTCGGCGGTCTGCCAGGTACGTGTGATCACCTCGCCAACCCGCCCCATGGCCTGGCTGTCGGAGCTGATCATCGAGAACGCGCCGAGGTCATGAAGGATGTCTTCGGCGGCAATCGTTTCGCGGCGGATGCGGCTTTCGGCAAAGGCCACGTCTTCGGCAATGCTCGGGTCCAGGTGATGGCAGACCATCAACATGTCCAGGTGTTCGTCGATGGTGTTGCGAGTGAACGGCCGGGTTGGGTTGGTGGAGCTGGGCAGCACGTTGGGGAAGCCACAGGCCTTGATGATGTCTGGCGCGTGACCGCCACCGGCACCTTCGGTGTGGTAGGTGTGGATGGTGCGGCCCTTGAAGGCGGCGAGGGTGGTTTCGACAAAGCCGGATTCGTTGAGGGTGTCGCTGTGGATCGCCACCTGCACGTCGTACTCGTCGGCGACGCTCAGGCAGTTGTCGATGCTCGCCGGCGTGGTGCCCCAGTCCTCGTGCAGCTTCAAGCCAATGGCACCGGCCTTCACTTGTTCGATCAACGGCTCCGGCAGGCTGGCGTTGCCCTTGCCGGTGAAGCCGATGTTCATCGGGAACGAGTCGGAGGCCTGGAGCATGCGCGCCAGGTGCCATGGGCCGGAGGTGCAGGTGGTGGCGTTGGTGCCGGTGGCCGGCCCGGTGCCGCCGCCGATCATGGTGGTGACGCCGCTGGTCAGTGCTTCTTCGATTTGCTGCGGGCAAATGAAGTGGATGTGGGTATCGATGCCGCCGGCGGTGAGGATCATGCCCTCACCGGCAATCACTTCGGTGCTGGCGCCGACACAGATGGTCACGCCGGGCTGGATGTCCGGGTTGCCGGCCTTGCCGATGGCGGCGATGCGGCCGTTTTTCAGGCCGACGTCAGCCTTGACGATGCCCCAGTGGTCGATGATCAGCGCGTTGGTGATCAGGGTGTCGACCACCTCATGGGCGAGCAGTTGGCTCTGGCCCTGGCCATCACGGATCACCTTGCCGCCGCCGAACTTCACTTCTTCGCCGTAGACGGTGAAATCCTGTTCGACTTCGACGAACAGCTCGGTGTCGGCCAGGCGGACCTTGTCACCAACGGTGGGGCCGTACATGTCGGCGTAGGCTTGTCTGGAAATCTTCATGTGTTTAGTTCCTTGATCGTTCCCGATAGGTGGCGAGGGAGCTTGCTCCCGCTGGGCTGCGCAGCAGCCCCAAAAGCCAGGCACCGGGGTGAGTCAGAAAGATTGAGTCAGCTCTTTTGCGGCCGCTGCGCGCCCGAGCGGGAGCAAGCTCCCTCGCCACAGGTCAGTCCAGGTCGCCCATGATGCGCCCGGCAAACCCGAACACCCGGCGTTTGCCACTCAGCTCAACCAGTTCCACTTCACGACTCTGCCCTGGCTCAAAGCGCACGGCGGTGCCGGCCGGGATGTTCAGGCGCATGCCACGGCTGGCAGCACGGTCGAACGTCAGTGCGTCGTTGGTCTCGAAAAAGTGATAGTGCGAACCAACCTGGATCGGCCGGTCGCCGCTGTTGGCTACGCTCAGGGTGGCGGTGCGCCGGCCCACGTTGAGTTCGATGTCGCCAGGCTGGATCTGAAATTCGCCAGGAATCATGCAGGTTGCCCCAGGGTCTTGAAGTAGATGGCGGTCGGGGTGTAGCGCCCGTCCGGGCTTTGGCAGTAGTCGGGCAATTCACCGATCTTGGTATAACGCAGCGACTGGTAGAAGGCTTCGGCGCCGGAGCCGGCTTCGGTGTCCAGGTACAGCAGCCCGCGTTTGTACTGGCGGGCGCTCAGTTCCAGGGCGCTCATCAGTTGCTGGCCAAGGCCACGGCGCCGGGCCTCGCTGTGCACCAGCAGCTTCTGCACTTCGGCGCGGTTCAGGCCGTTGGCTTTCATGCACAGCGCCAATTGCACGCTGGCGATGACGTGTTCATCACGCACCACCACCCACAGCAGCAGGCTGCCATCGTTAAGACTGGCCTGCACGCCGTTGAGATAAGTGCCGGCCTGGGCTTCATCGAAGTCGGCCATGAAGCCCACCGATGCGCCGTGCTTCACGGCGTCCAGCAACAGCTCAATCAAACCCGGGCGGTAATGGGCAAAACTTTCGGCATTGACTCGACGCAGTTGGGCGTTCATCGGTGTCACTCCTTGGGCGGCACAGCGCCTGGGTTGAGCGTCAGTTGCATGAAGGTCAGGTCCAGCCAGCGTCCGAACTTGGTGCCGACCTGGGGCATCTGCCCGGTGGTGATGAAACCCAGGCGCTCATGCAGGCGGATCGAGGCCTGGTTGCCGCTCTCGATGGCGGCGACCATCACGTGTTTGTCGCAGGTTTTCGCCTGCTCGATCAGCGCCTGCATCAGCTGGGGGCCGAGGCCCTTGCCGCGCTGGTCGTTGCGCACGTACACCGAGTGTTCGACGGTATGGCGAAAACCCTCAAAAGGCCGCCAGTCGCCAAACGAGGCATAGCCGATGACCTGCTCGTCTTCGACGGCCACCAGGACCGGGTAAAACTGTGACTGACGAGCGCTGAACCAGGCCTGGCGGTTGCCCAGGTCTACCGGTTGTTCGTTCCAGATCGCCGTGGTGTTGAGCACCGCGTCGTTGTAGATATCGCGAATCCCTGGCAAATCGGCGTGCACCGCATCACGAATCAAAAAGGACATGGTCGGGCCTCAGGCGATGGGTTGGTGGACGGTGACCAGCTTGGTGCCGTCGGGGAAGGTGGCTTCCACCTGGATGTCCGGGATCATTTCCGGGATGCCTTCCATCACCTGTTCGCGGGTGAGCAGGGTGGTGCCGAAGTGCATCAGCTCGGCCACGGTGCGGCCATCGCGGGCGCCTTCCATCAACGCGGCGGAGATGTAGGCGATGGTTTCCGGGTAGTTGAGCTTCACACCGCGCGCCAACCGCCGCTCGGCCACCAGGCCGGCGGTGAAGATCAGCAGTTTGTCTTTTTCCCGTGGGGTCAGGTCCATCGTTCAAGGTCCACTATGAAATACATTCGTAAAAACACCGGAGATCCAATGTGGGAGCGGGCTTGCTCGCGAATGCGGTGTGTCAGTGAATGCATC
>NZ_JACARK010000228.1:0-14725 GCF_013386655.1 Pseudomonas sp. K5002
GCCCACGCCCAGCGCGGTGCAGAACACCAGTTCGCGCTTGAGGCCTTCAACATCAATGCCCAAGTGACTGGCTTCCGACTCACCCAGCAGGAGTGCATTCAGCGCCTTGGCCCGGCGCGGCAGCCACAGTGCTACGCCGGCGCTGACCAGCAGCAGCGGCCATAAGCGCGAGTAGCTGGCGCCATTCAGGCTGCCCAGGTTCCAGAACGTCAGGGTGCGCAAGGTAGCGTCATCTGCCAGGTAGGTGAACAGGCCCACCGCCGAACTGGCGAGCGCCGTCAGGGCGATACCCGCCAGCAACATGGTCGCGACGTTGGTTTGGCCGTTGCGCCGCCCCAGGCGATAGACCAGCGCTGTTACCCCCAAACCGCCGAGGAAGGCACACAACGACAGCAGATAAGGCCCGAGCGCATCCGGCAAACCGCCAAAAAACGAACCACCGACAATCGCAATCGCCGCGCCCAACGCCGCACCGCTGGAAACCCCGACCAACCCGGGATCAGCCAAGGGGTTGCGAAACAGCCCCTGCATTGCAACGCCGGAAAGCGCCAGAACCCCACCGACGGCCAATCCCAGCAACGTACGCGGCAGGCGAATCTGCCCGAGGATCAGCTCCGCCTGCTCCAGGCCTTGGGCCTCGATTGGCACACCCATCAAGCGTAAGGCTGCCCGCAGTGTGTCCATTAACGGCAGACTCACCGGCCCCAGGGCCAATGACAACCAGATCGCCAGTACACACAGCAGACTCAAGCCGATAAACAGGGTTCGCGGTTTAACCAGAGTGGTCATGGGGCGGTATTAGCCTGAGACGGATAGAACCCGGCAGACAGCTTCACCAGGCTTTGCGGCAAGCGTGGCCCAAGCCCACCCACCAGCAGCGTCGGGTCCAGTTCATAGACGCGTCCATTCTTGGCCGCTGGCGTCGAAGCCAGGATCGGGTTTTCCTTGAACAACGCGGCGCGGGCCGCATCCCCGGTCAAAGCGCGATCGGCAAACACCAGCACCTCAGGATTGAGCCCCGCCAGCGACTCTACGGAAAACGGCTTGTAACCATCGTGGGTCGCCAGGTTGTGGCCGCCGGCCTGCTGCAACATCCAGTCAGCCGCCGTGTCTTTGCCCGCAATCAGCGGTTTGCCGCCGGCATGTCCCAGCAGCAACAGCACTCCAGGCGCCTTTTGAGTGGCCTGGGCCTTGGCCACCCAGTTCTTTTGTTGGTCAAGTTGTTGCTGATAGTCACTGAACAGTTCTGCAGCCTTCGCTTCGTTACCCAGCAGCTTGCCCAAATGCTGAAGGTTGCCCTGCAGCGTCGGCAGATCCGGCTCGGCTGAAAACAGCTCCACTTTCACACCGGCATTGCGGATTTGCGCCAACACCGGTGGCGGCCCCATTTCCTCGGTGCCCACCAGGATTTGCGGGCGCAGGCTCAGAATGCCTTCCGCCGACAACTGACGCTGGTAACCAATGCTCGGCAACGCCTTGAGGGATTCCGGATGCTGGCTGGTGGTATCCACGCCCACCAGCTTTGACTCACCGCCCAAGGCCGTCACCCATTCCGACAACGCACCACCGGCGCTGACCCAGCGTTGTGGCAGTTCAGAGGCCTGGGCCCCAGCGTTGACCAGCAGTCCGACAACGAGCGCGATAGCACTGGCACTCAGGCGCATAAAAGGGTTTCCTTCCAAGGGGTGAGCCCGCTGAAACACTCGCAATGTGACAGATCAAGGCTGCCCGACATCGTACAGAGCGCCCAGTCAGCTTACGGGCGAAGCCGGCATTTGATAATTGTTTGCATTTGCACGTCAAGCACCGGGCTCTGCGGCAAAAACCAGGATAGCCTTGCAGCCCGCAAACGGCGGCACTTAAGGATCGATATGAAGTTTCTCTGCGCCTCCAGCGAACTCGCACCCAACGCCAGCCTCGGTTTCGATATCGACGGCCGCAAGCTGTTTGCCGTGCGCCGCGAAGGCATTGCCTACTTCTATATCAACCGCTGCCCACATCGCGGGGTGCCGCTGGAATGGCAGCCGCACCAGTTTCTCGACCCCAGCGCCAGCCTGATCCAGTGCGCCACCCATGGCGCGCTGTTCCTGATCGAAAGCGGTGAGTGCGTCGCCGGCCCTTGCGCCGGCCAGAGCCTGACAGCCCTGCCCGGCCGCGAGGACGAACAAGGCCTGTGGGTACAACTCTAGTCGCCGAGCAATACTTCCAGCCGGCGATCGACGCAGATTTCCTCTGACGTCACTCGCACGCCATAGGCCAGCACCTCGACGCCCGCCGCCTTGGCCTCACGCAACGCTGCCGCATAACCGGCATCAATTTCTTCGGCAGGACGCACCGCATCGATCCCCGAGAGGTTGACGCAGTACAACTGCACTGCCCGTACACCCTCACGCGCCAGATGCGCCAGCTCACGCAGATGCTTGGCACCGCGCTGGGTCACGGCATCGGGAAACGCCGCCGTCGAGGTCCCGTCAAACCCGAGGGTGACGCTTTTGACTTCGACATATGCCGCGCCCGCCGGGTAGTCCAGGCGGAAATCGATCCTGCTGTTTTCCTGGCCGTAGGCGACTTCGCGTTTCAAGGCAGTAAAGCCATTGAGCTCGGTGATAACCCCCGCGCGCAGCGCTTCTTCAACCAACTGATTGGCCCGCGCCGTGTTCACACACGCCAGGCGCCCTTGTGGGGTTTCGCTGATTTCCCAGGTGCCTGGCAGCTTGCGCTTGGGGTCATTGGAGCGGCTGAACCAGACCTGGCCACCTTCCACCATGCAGTTGAACATCGAGCCGGTGTTCGGGCAGTGAATGGTCAACAACTCGCCGGTAACGGTTTCGATATCGGCGAGAAAACGCTTGTAGCGGCGGATCAGCCGGCCTTCTTCAAGGGGAGGATTAAAGCGCATCAGCCTTGCCAACTCCGCAGGCCGCGGGCAATCCGTTCAACGGCTTGCTGTAGGCGATCAAGGTTTTGCGTGTAGGCAAAACGCACATGGTGACCGGCTTGATAACGGCCGAAATCCAGGCCCGGCGTGAACGCAACGTGCTCGGTTTCGAGGAAGTGCCGGCAGAACGCGAAGGCATCGCCGCCGAATGCGCTGATATCGGCATACAGGTAGAACGCGCCTTCCGGCTCCACGGCAATACCGAAACCCAACTCGCGCAACGCTGGCAGCAGGAAGTCGCGACGCCGGCCAAACTCGGCCCGGCGGTCTTCAAGAATGTTCAATGTTTGCGGGGTAAAGCAGGCCAGGGCCGCATGCTGGGCCATGCTCGGCGCGCTGATGTAGAGATTCTGCGCCAGTTTCTCCAGCTCACCCACCGCAGCAGGCGGCGCCACCAGCCAGCCCAGGCGCCAGCCGGTCATTCCGAAATACTTCGAAAAACTATTTAGAACGAAGGCTTCATCGTCAACTTCCAGCACGCTGGCGGCATCGGTGCCGTAGGTCAGGCCGTGGTAGATCTCATCCACCACCAAATGCCCATTGCGCGCCTTGATGGCGCTCGACAACCCCGCCAACTCGTCCCGCGTCAGGATGGTGCCGGTAGGGTTGGCAGGCGACGCGACCAACGCGCCCACGCTGTCCTGATCCCAATGGCGCGCCACCAGGTCGGCGGTCAGTTGATAACGCACCTCGGGGCCGACCGGGACCAGTTGGGCCGCGCCCTCCACCAGCCGCAGGAAGTGGCGGTTGCAGGGGTAGCCTGGGTCTGCCAGCAGCCAGTGCTTGCCGGGATCCACCAGCAGGCTGCTCGCCAGCAACAAGGCTCCCGAGCCGCCGGGTGTAATCAGAATTCGCTCGGGATCGATGCTCAACCCGTAGCGCTGCTGGTAGAAACCGCTGATGGCTTGCCGCAACTCCGGTAGCCCGCGGGCCGCGGTATAGCGGGTCTTGCCGTTGGCCAGCGCCGCCTGCCCGGCCTTGATGATGGGCTCGGCGGTGGTGAAGTCCGGCTCGCCGATTTCCAGGTGAATCACGTCGTGACCGGCGGCCTGCAATTCATTGGCCCGCGCCAGCAACGCCATGACATGGAAAGGTTCGATAGCGCGGCTGCGCGCACTGTAGGGCTGAGCCATTAGCCTTCCTTAACTCTGAGGACAAACCCCGATTCTACCCAACCCGCCGCGCAAAACCTGCTCTATTGCCCCAAGACATGTAGCAAGCACGGCAAGCAACTACCTGCAAAACAGCTAAAATCAACATTCGAGACCGTACAAGCCCGCCCTGCTGGGGCCTGCGGCGGTTTGCAAGCCTCAGGAGACGGTGCCTCGACAACCGGGAGTGGCGCACCCTGAATCTATCTGGTAAGTTCGCCCGCTTGCAGCCGCAGGGCCGGCAGGTGTCGGTGATGTTGCAATCCTGCGCAATGGATTAGAAGAGTGAGAGGCGGTCCATTCATGCCCACCCAAGCAAAGCAACAGAGCATCAGCGGCTTCCAACCCTACGTCGAGGCGAAGGGTGAGGAATACATGGGCAAGCCCATGCGCGAACACTTCTCCAAGATCCTGAAGCAGTGGAAACAGGACTTGATGCAAGAGGTTGACCGTACCGTTGACCATATGAAGGACGAAGCGGCCAACTTCCCGGACCCGGCAGACCGTGCCAGCCAGGAAGAAGAGTTCGCCCTTGAACTGCGCGCCCGTGATCGCGAGCGCAAGCTGATCAAGAAGATCGACAAGACCCTGCAACTCATCGAAGACGAAGAGTATGGCTGGTGCGAGTCCTGCGGCGTCGAGATCGGTATTCGCCGCCTGGAAGCGCGTCCTACCGCCGACCTGTGCGTGGACTGCAAGACCTTGGCTGAAATCAAGGAAAAACAGGTCGGCAAGTAATCACTGCCGGGCTGGACAAATGGGGCGTGCGAACGCCCCATTTTTGTTTCTGGCGTTTGCTGGTTTTCCAGTAATATCCGGCCCATGACAGCCTCCTCCTATATCGGGCGTTTCGCCCCCACGCCCAGCGGACACCTGCACTTCGGTTCCCTGGTCGCCGCCCTCGCCTCCTACCTCGACGCCCGTGCCAACCAAGGCCGCTGGCTGATGCGCATGGAAGACCTCGACCCGCCACGGGAAGAGCCCGGCGCCCAGGCCGCCATCCTGAATGCCCTGGAACGCTATGGTTTTGAATGGGACGGGGAGTTGGTCCGACAAAGCGAGCGGCACGATGCCTACGCCGAAGTGCTCAACCGCCTGTTCAATCACGGCCTGGCCTACGCCTGCACCTGTTCGCGCAAACAACTGGAACCCTACAACGGGATTTATCCCGGCCTGTGCCGCAATGCCGGGCATGACCAGCAAGATGCTGCCATTCGTCTGCGGGTGCCGGAGTTGGAGTACCACTTTACCGACCGCGTACAAGGCGAATTCCGACAGCATCTGGGTCGCGACGTAGGCGACTTCATCATCCGCCGTCGCGACGGCCTGTATGCCTACCAACTGGCGGTAGTCCTCGATGATGCCTGGCAAGGTGTGACTGACATCGTGCGTGGCGCCGACCTGCTCGACTCCACGCCACGCCAACTGTATCTGCAAGAATTGCTGGGCCTGCGCCAACCGCGTTACCTGCATGTGCCGTTGATCATCCAGCCGGACGGTAACAAGCTGGGCAAATCCTACCGCTCACCGCCCTTGACCACTGACCAGGCCACGCCTTTGCTGTTAAGAGCACTGCGCGCCCTGGGCCAGCCGGCGGGCGACGAACTGCACCACGCCAGCCCACGGGAACTGCTGGATTGGGGCATTCAACACTGGGATGCCACACAGATCCCGCGCACACTCACGCTGGCCGAAGCGCAATTGCGCTGAAGGCGCTTGCAGCTTGCGAGCCATCCGTTACCATCGCCGCAGTTTTTCAATCAGAGGCCAACATGTACATCTATCGATTGGTCCTGCTGCTGGTCGTCGGGATCTACCTGTTTTCTCCCGCCATCATGGATTGGTGGATCGACGCCACAGGCGCCTGGTACCGGCCCTATCTGCTTTGGCTGATTCTGATCGTCGTGACTTTCAT
This sequence comes from Pseudomonas sp. K5002, assembly GCF_013386655.1. NCBI lineage: Bacteria > Pseudomonadati > Pseudomonadota > Gammaproteobacteria > Pseudomonadales > Pseudomonadaceae > Pseudomonas > Pseudomonas sp. K5002. The sequence goes on from NZ_JACARK010000228.1 coordinate 6,005, forward strand.
CCTGCAGAGCCAAAAAGATGCCGATGAGCTTTAGCCTGACCGAGATGCTGCTGATCAGCGCCGCCTACCTGGCCGCGTTGTTCGGGGTAGCCTGGATCAGTGAACGCGGGATGATTCCGCGGGCGATCATTCGCCATCCATTGACCTACACCTTGTCCTTGGGCGTGTACGCGAGTGCCTGGGCGTTTTATGGCACCGTGGGCCTGGCCTATCAGTACGGTTACGGCTTTCTGTCCAGTTATCTCGGGGTGTCCGGCGCGTTTTTGCTGGCGCCGGTGCTGTTGTATCCGATCCTGAAAATCACCCGCACCTATCAGTTGTCGTCCCTGGCCGACCTGTTTGCGTTCCGTTTTCGCAGTACCTGGGCCGGTGCACTGACCACGATTTTCATGCTGATCGGCGTGCTGCCGTTGCTGGCATTGCAGATCCAGGCCGTGGCCGACTCCATCAGCATCCTCACCCGCGAACCGGTGCAACACCGCGTGGCATTGAGCTTCTGCGCGCTGATCACTCTGTTCACGATTTTCTTCGGCTCACGGCATATCGCCACCCGTGAGAAACATGAAGGACTGGTGTTTGCGATTGCGTTTGAATCGGTGATCAAGCTGATCGCCATCGGCGGTGTCGGTCTGTACGCGTTGTATGGCGTATTCGACGGCCCGCAACAGCTGGAACTGTGGCTGCTGCAAAACCAGACCGCCCTGGCCGCACTGCACACGCCGTTGCAGGAAGGCCCATGGCGCACGCTGCTTTTGGTGTTCTTCGCCTCGGCCATCGTGATGCCGCACATGTACCACATGACCTTCACCGAAAACCTCAACCCGCGCTCGCTGGTCAGCGCCAGCTGGGGCTTGCCGCTGTTCCTGCTGTTGATGAGCCTGGCGGTGCCGCTGATCCTGTGGGCCGGCCTGAAACTTGGCGCCACCACCAATCCCGAATACTTCACGCTGGGCGTGGGTATTGCAGCCAACAGCAAATCCCTCGCATTGCTGGCCTATGTCGGCGGATTATCGGCCTCCAGCGGGCTGATCATCGTCAGTACCCTGGCGCTGTCGGGGATGGCGCTGAATCACCTGGTGCTGCCGCTCTACCAGCCGCCGGCCGAAGGCAATATCTACCGCTGGCTGAAATGGACCCGCCGGGCCCTGATCGTTGCGATCATCATGGCCGGCTATGGCTTCTACCTGTTGCTGGGTGCAGAACAGGACCTGGCCAACCTGGGGATTGTCGCCTTCGTCGCCACCTTGCAGTTCCTGCCGGGCGTGCTGTCGGTGCTGTACTGGCCGACCGCCAACCGCCGAGGCTTTATCGCCGGTTTGCTCGCCGGGATCCTGGTATGGACCGTGACCATGCTGCTGCCGCTGGTGGGCAACCTGCAGGGCTTCTACATCCCGCTGCTGAACATGATCTACGTGCTGGATGACACCAGTTGGCACATGGCGGCAATTGCCTCGCTGGCGGCCAACGTGCTGATGTTCACCCTGATCTCGCTGTTCACCAACGCCAGCCCCGAAGAAACCAGCGCCGCCGAAGCCTGCGCAGTGGACAACGTCCGTCGCCCGCAACGCCGCGAACTGCACGCCGCCTCACCCCAGGAATTCGCCACGCAACTGGCCAAGCCGCTGGGCGCCAAGGCCGCACAAAAGGAGGTCGAGCAGGCCCTGCGCGATCTCTACCTGCCGTTCGACGAGCGCCGGCCTTATGCCCTGCGCCGCCTGCGGGACCGTATCGAAGCCAACCTTTCCGGCCTGATGGGCCCGAGCGTGTCCCAGGACATGGTCGAGACCTTCCTGCCCTACAAGGCCGGCGGCGAAAACTACGTGACCGAAGACATCCACTTCATCGAGAGCCGGCTGGAGGATTACCACTCCCGCCTCACCGGCCTTGCCGCCGAACTCGACGCCCTGCGCCGCTATCACCGCCAGACGTTGCAGGAACTGCCGATGGGCGTCTGCTCCCTGGCCAAGGATCAAGAGATCCTGATGTGGAACAAGGCCATGGAAGAGCTCACCGGCATCGCCGCCCAACGTGTGGTGGGCTCGCGCCTGAACACCATTGGCGACCCGTGGAAAGAATTGCTCCAGGGCTTCATCAACCTGCCCGACGAACACTTGCACAAACAGCACCTGGCGCTGGATGGCCAGACCCGCTGGCTCAACCTGCACAAGGCCGCCATCGACGAGCCACTGGCGCCCGGCAACAGCGGCCTGGTGCTGCTGGTGGAAGACCTGACCGAAACCCAGATGCTCGAAGACAAGCTGGTGCACTCCGAGCGCCTGGCCAGCATCGGGCGCCTGGCCGCGGGTGTGGCCCATGAAATCGGCAATCCGATCACCGGTATCGCCTGCCTCGCGCAAAACCTGCGGGAAGAGCGCGAGGAAGACGGCGAAATCATCGAAATCAGCGGGCAGATTCTCGAGCAGACCAAGCGTGTTTCGCGCATCGTGCAGTCGCTGATGAGCTTTGCCCACGCGGGCGCCCATCAGAATCACGACGAGGCGGTGTGCCTGGCCGAAGTGGCCCAGGATGCCATTGGGCTGCTGGCCTTGAACCGGCGCAATTTCGAAGTACAGTTCTTCAACCTGTGCGACCCGGAACACTGGGTCGACGGTGATTCACAACGCCTGGCCCAAGTGCTGATCAACCTGCTGTCCAACGCCCGCGACGCATCGCCGGCCGGCAGCGCAGTACGGGTCAAGAGCGAGGCTTTCGAGCACACGGTCGATCTGATCGTCGAGGACGAAGGCAGCGGCATTCCACAGAACATCATGGATCGATTGTTCGAACCCTTCTTCACCACCAAGGATCCGGGTGAAGGTACCGGTCTGGGCCTTGCACTGGTCTATTCCATCGTTGAAGAGCATTATGGACAAATCACCATCGACAGCCCGGCTGACACCGAAAGCCAACGCGGCACCCGTATTCGGGTGACCTTGCCGCGTCATGTCGAAGCGACGTCCGCTGTGAACTGAGACCGTCGAGAGAGTTGAATCAATGCCGCACATTTTGATCGTCGAAGACGAAACCATTATCCGCTCTGCCTTGCGTCGCCTGCTTGAACGTAATCAGTACCAGGTCAGCGAAGCCGGCTCGGTGCAGGAAGCCCAAGAGCGTTTCAGCATTCCCACGTTCGACCTGATCGTCAGTGACCTGCGTTTGCCAGGCGCCCCCGGCACCGAGCTGATCAAGCTCGGCCAAGGCACTCCGGTGCTGATCATGACCAGCTACGCCAGCCTGCGCTCGGCCGTGGACTCCATGAAGATGGGCGCGGTGGACTACATCGCCAAGCCCTTCGACCACGACGAAATGCTCCAGGCCGTAGCGCGCATCCTGCGTGACCGTCAATCGGCCAGCAGCGCACCGGCTGAACGCCCGGCAGCGGGCAAGGCCGCCAATGGTTCTGAAAAACCCGGTATTGATAACAGTAACGGCGAAATCGGCATCATCGGCTCCTGCCCACCCATGCAGGACCTGTACAGCAAGATCCGCAAAGTGGCGCCAACCGACTCCAATGTACTGATCCAGGGCGAGTCCGGCACCGGTAAAGAGCTGGTGGCCCGCGCCCTGCACAACCTGTCCAAACGCGCCAAGGCACCGATGATCTCGGTGAACTGCGCGGCGATCCCCGAATCCCTGATCGAATCCGAATTGTTCGGCCATGAAAAAGGCGCCTTTACCGGCGCCAGTGCTGGCCGTGCGGGTTTGGTTGAAGCCGCCGACGGCGGCACGCTGTTCCTCGACGAGATTGGCGAGCTGCCGCTGGAAGCCCAGGCACGCTTGCTGCGGGTACTCCAGGAAGGCGAAATACGCCGCGTCGGTTCGGTACAGTCGCAGAAGGTCGACGTGCGACTGATTGCGGCCACTCACCGTGACCTGAAGAGCCTGGCCAAGATTGGCCAGTTCCGTGAAGACCTTTATTACCGCCTGCACGTGATCGCTCTCAAACTGCCGGCCTTGCGTGAGCGCGGCGCCGACGTCAACGAAATCGCCACGGCCTTCCTGGCGCGCCAGAGTGCGCGAATCAACCGTACCGACCTGAAGTTTGCTGCCGATGCCGAGCAGGCGATTCGTCACTACTCCTGGCCGGGTAACGTGCGGGAGCTGGAAAACGCGGTAGAGCGTGCGGTGATTCTGTCGGAGAGCCCGGAAATTTCCGCCGAGCTGCTGGGAATCGATATCGAGCTCAGCGACCTGGATGATGATGACTTCATCGGTTTGCCACCGCAGCAAGGTGGCGGCAGTAACAACAGCCACGAGCCGACGGAAGATTTGTCACTGGAAGATTACTTCCAGCATTTCGTGCTGGAGCACCAGGACCACATGACCGAGACCGAACTGGCGCGCAAACTGGGCGTCAGCCGTAAATGCCTGTGGGAACGGCGCCAGCGCTTGGGTATCCCGCGGCGCAAGACCGGGGTTGCCAGCGAAAGCTGAGTGGGTTGCCCCCACAGGTAACACCCTCAGATGTGAAAAAACTGTTACCGCTGATTTTTCACGTAACAAAAGCCGGGGCTTACGGTAACGAAGCCCCGGCTTTTTTTCGCCTTCAACAAACCCGAAAACGCCCCGAACCCCTTATTTTGCTGGGCCTCGCAAAAGTTGGCACGCACCCTGCTATATGCTTAGTACAAAAACAATAACAAGCAAATGTACAAGACAATAAAAATAAGACGAATCGACTCACGCATAACAAAAACAACACGGCGGAGGCGCAGCTAACTGATTCTTTTGGAGAGGCGTTGCATTTGGGGCTTGCCCCGCAACCAGGCCGAGAACAACAAAAACTGCCCTAAGGCAGAGCCTGAACTGGTTGGATCTTAGATCAGCAACACAGCGACCAAAGCAATCCGTTTGCTCTTGGCTCCCGATTGGGAGTGTCATGAAGGTGAAGCTTCATGGCGAGGGCGATCAACAAAAACAAGAAGCCCGAAACCAATAATAAAAATAGAGCACGCAACTACTTCTGGGGGAGCTTCGGCTCCCCTTGTAGTTTCCGCGATTTGGCACCTGCCACCCTTCTTTTAAGCTTCTGGCTCAAGCCTTGCAGCTAGTTCCTACACCATCCCCTGACTAAATGCTAGAATCCCGGCCCATCATGCGGTCATTCTTCGTTATGGCCGAACATTCCTTCAAACAGTGCATCCCATGCTGAAGAAGTTGTTCCAGTCATTCCGTTCTCCCTTGCGTCGTACGCAACACAAACGCAGCACGCCTGAAGTGCTCAATAGCAGCCAGCATTCGCTGCAACGCGCCCAGTTCAGCCGTTATGCGGTGAACATCGTCGAACGTTTGCAGAACGCCGGCTACCAGGCCTACCTGGTTGGCGGTTGCGTGCGCGACATGTTGCTCAATATCACTCCCAAGGATTTCGACGTCGCCACCAGCGCCACGCCGGAACAAGTGCGTGCCGAATTCCGCAATGCGCGGATCATCGGCCGGCGCTTCAAGTTGGTGCACATCCACTTTGGTCGCGAGATCATCGAGGTCGCGACCTTCCGCGCCAACCATCCGCAAAACGATGAAGAAGAAGACACTAACCAGTCTTCCCGCAACGAAAGCGGGCGCATCCTGCGGGACAACGTCTACGGCACCCTGGAAGAAGACGCGCAACGCCGCGACTTCACCATCAATGCCCTGTATTACGACCCGGTCAGCGAGCGCATTCTCGATTACGCCAATGGCGTACACGACATCCGCAACAACCTGCTGCGCCTGATCGGCGACCCGACGCAACGCTACCAGGAAGACCCGGTGCGCATGCTGCGGGCCGTGCGTTTCGCCGCCAAGCTGAACTTCGGCATCGAGAAGCACACGGCCGCGCCGATTCGTGACCTGGCACCGATGCTGCGGGAAATTCCCTCGGCCCGGCTGTTCGAAGAGGTGCTCAAGCTGTTCCTCTCCGGCTATGCTGCCGACACCTTCGAAATGCTGGTAGACCTGCAGTTGTTCGACCCACTGTTCCCGGCCAGCGCCGAAGCACTGGAGTACAACCCGACCTACACCCACACGCTGATCAGCGAAGCCTTGATCAACACCGACCTGCGCATCAAGCAGAACAAACCGGTAACCCCGGCGTTCCTGTTTGCCGCCCTGTTGTGGCCAGCGCTTCCAAAACGCGTCATGCGCTTGCAAGACCGTGGCATGCCGGCAATTCCGGCCATGCAGGAAGCCGCCCACGAGCTGATCGCCGAGCAATGCCAGCGCATCGCCATCCCGAAACGCTTCACCATGCCGATCCGCGAGATCTGGGACATGCAGGAGCGCCTGCCACGCCGCAGCGGCAAACGCGCCGACCTGCTGCTGGACAACCCGCGCTTCCGTGCCGGCTATGACTTCCTGCTGCTGCGCGAAAGCGCCGGCGAGCAGACCGACGGCCTGGGCGAATGGTGGACCGACTACCAGGACGCCAACGACAGCCAGCGCCGCGAGATGATCAAAGAGCTCAGCAGCAAAGGCGAAGCCACCGGCGATGGCCCGAAAAAACGTCGCCGCAGCAGTGGCAGCAAGCGCAAACGCAGCGCTGGCGATTCATCGAGCGCGTCGGGCGAGTAAGCACGTGGAACGTATCTACGTCGGCATGGGCAGCAATCTGGCTGCCCCTGAACAACAATTGCGCGACGCCATCGAGGCCCTCGCGCAATTGCCGGACACCACGCTGGCGGGCGTCTCCGCCTTCTATCAAAGTGATTCCCTGCTCCCGGGCCAGCCGCGCTATACCAATGCGGTCGCGGCCCTGGACAGCGCGCTTGCACCACTGGAACTGCTCGATGCGCTGCAAGCCATCGAGAATGACCAGGGCCGCGAGCGTCTTGAGCGTTGGGGCCCGCGCACCCTGGACCTGGATGTCCTGGTGTTTGGCGACCGGCTGATCGACGAGCCACGCCTGAAGGTGCCGCACTATCAAATGCACCTGCGGGCGTTCGTGCTTTACCCGCTGGCAGAACTGGCCCCGGCCAGCCTGCAACTGGCCGATGGCCGCCTGCTCGGCGACCTGCTGGATGCCTGCCCGTTTGTCGGCCTGGAACGCCTGCCTTCAAACCTGTAGGAGCGAGCTTGCTCGCGAAAAACCTGAGAACACCGCTGGGCGCCAGGCTTCCCGCGTCATCATTGACGACCTTCGCGAGCAAGCTCGCTCCTGCATTTACTACGCATCATTTACTGCTGAATCGCATCAGTAACAGCGGTAACACCACCGCCGTAACAATGCGGTAACACATCCAATTGACTTCCAGAGTCCTCCTCACGACTATAGGCGTCCCGCTGCCGCCTACCCGGCGCTAAAGGGCGCAATCCAGGCCTTATAAGCACTGATCCTTAAGAAAGTGCGCCTGTATAAACGAAGACTCACGCGCGTTACTCGCTGTTTCCAAGCGCCTGAATGAGGACCCTTTTCATGCCAAACGTTACCCTGAGCACCTTGCAGAGCCTCAAGCTCAAAGGTGAAAAGATCACCATGCTGACCTGCTACGACGCCACTTTTGCCCAGGCCAGCAGCCAGGCAGGAGTTGAAGTGTTGCTGGTGGGGGACTCCCTGGGCATGGTTCTACAAGGGAATGACAGCACCCTGCCCGTCACCAACGATGAAATCGCTTACCACACGGCCTGCGTCAAGCGCGGCAACGAAGGCGCCTTCATCATTGCCGACCTGCCCTTCATGGCCGATGCCACCATCGAACAGACACTGACCAACAGTGCTCAACTGATGCGTGCCGGTGCACACATGATCAAGGTTGAAGGTGCCGCCTGGCTCGCCGAGTCGATTCGTTTGCTGGCTGAACGCGGCGTACCGGTTTGCGCGCACATGGGCCTGACGCCACAGTCGGTGAATATCCTCGGCGGCTACAAGGTGCAAGGCCGCGGCGAAGCCCAGGCGCGCCAGATGCGGGCCGATGCCATCGCCCTTGAACAGGCCGGTGCGTGCATGATTCTGCTCGAATGCGTGCCAAGCGAGCTGGCAGCGGAAATCACCCAGGCCGTTAAAGTACCGGTGATCGGTATCGGCGCCGGTCCTACCACAGACGGCCAGGTATTGGTACTGCATGACATGCTGGGCCTGTCCCTTACCGGCCGCGTACCCAAGTTCGTGAAGAACTTCATGGCGGGCCAGGACAGTATCCAATCAGCCCTCGCCGCCTACGTCAGCGAAGTCAAAGCCGTCACCTTCCCGGGCGCCGAACACGGATTCTCCGCATGAACACCGTCAAGACCGTGCGCGAACTGCGCGCCGCCGTCACCCATGCCCGCAGCGCGGGCAAACGCATCGGCTTCGTGCCCACCATGGGCAACCTGCACAGCGGCCATGCCACGCTGGTCACCAAGGCTGCGCAACAAGCCGATTTCGTGGTGGCGAGCATTTTCGTCAACCCGCTGCAATTCGGCGCCGGCGAAGACCTGGACAAGTACCCGCGCACCCTGGCGGCCGACCAGGAGAAGCTCTTGCAAGCCGGTTGCAACCTGCTGTTCGCCCCGACCGTCGAGGAGATGTACCCCGACGGCATGGCCGGCCAGACTCGCGTCAGCGTGCCGCAACTGTCCGAAGGCCTGTGCGGCGCCAGCCGGCCCGGGCATTTTGAAGGCGTGGCCACGGTGGTCAGCAAGCTGTTCAACATGGTCCAGCCGGACCTGGCGATCTTTGGCCAGAAGGACTACCAGCAACTGGCGGTGATTCGCGCCATGGTCCATGACCTGAACATGCCGATCCAGATCATCGGCGAGCCGACC
>NZ_JACARK010000229.1:0-5425 GCF_013386655.1 Pseudomonas sp. K5002
ACCATAAGCCGCCGTTACCGAAGAAACGGATATGTACTCAATCACCAATAAACCGCACCCCCGCCCTAACCCGCTCATCCACGATCAATTCGAAAATATCCGGCCGGGCATAATGCCCAACCACATCATAGTCATACCGCGCCCGCACCAAATCATCCGTATCAATCCGCGCCACCAGCAACCCCGCCCCACCGAGCAATGGCCCGGCAAGAACGTCCCCCATGGGCCCGACAATCACACTGCCCCCCGCGATCAGAGGCCGATCCACCGGCCAGTTCGCCACCTCCACGCCCAACGCCTGGGGTGACGCCTGCACCTGACACGCACTCACCACAAAACACCGCCCCTCATGGGCAATATGCCGCATGCTCACCTGCCACATTTCCCGCTCATCCACCGTCGGCGCGCACCACACTTCCACACCCTTGGCGTACATCGCGGTGCGCAACAACGGCATCATGTTCTCCCAGCACACGGCGCCGCCGATGCGCCCTACCGCGGCATCAACCACCGGCAACGTCGAACCATCACCCTTGCCCCAGATCAGCCGCTCAGTGCCGGTAGGCATCAATTTGCGATGCCTGGCCACCAACCCGCCCACCGGCTCGAAATACAGCACCGTGCAATACAACGTGCTGCCACTGCGCTCGATCACGCCCAACACCAGGCTCGCCCCGGTGCGCGCCGACAAGCCGGCCAGCGCTTCGGTCTCCACACCCGGCACATCAATCGCATTGGCAAAATACCGCGCAAAGGCCTCGCGCCCTGCAGGCAGGCGATACCCCAGCTGGGTGCCGAAGCCTTCACCTTTGGGATAACCCCCGAGCAACGCTTCCGGCATCACCACCAGTTGCGCACCGCTGCGCAGGATTTCGTCCTCGTAGGACAGGATCTGTTCCAGGGTCTCAGCCTTGCCTCCCGGCAAGGAACCGATTTGCAGCGCAGCCACGGTAGAAACAGGCATCACGATCACTCCGTATCAATGGGGGTTGCCCATTCTCCGGCCAGCGGCAATCATGAATAAAGCCCGCTTCGCTGCTAACTGATATGAGCCATATGAATATCATCATCCATCAGTCAGCGTCCTTCAGGAATCCGACAAGACTCTCGATAAACCGCTCCAGCGCCACCGGCAAAGCACGCTTGGGCATGGTCAGGACTTGAATCGCCCGGTCTGAAAACTGCGGGTTCGACAGTGCAACCGAGGTCAGCTCGTCGCTCCCATTCGCCCGATGACTGATCGCCCCACCAAACGCGATGGTGTCCGTGTTGCGAACGAATTCATGGATGGCGCCCGAATAATTGCAGGTCATTACGTGATTGAACGTCAGCCCTTCCATCTGGCAAACCAGGTCGAACAATTGCCGCTGGGTGGAGCCTTTTGGCGTCAGCGCCAACGGGTAAGCGGACAGCGATCGAAGGGACAGTTGCCCGACCGCCGCCAGTGGATGCCCCACCCGCATCACCGCGCGGATCGGCGAGCGACTGGAATGCCGCACTTCAACCCCTTCGACAGGCTCGGTACTGAACACCAACCCCACATCGGCTTCGCCGCGTCTCACTTTATCCGCGCATTCGTGAGGCGACATCACTTCCAGCACATACTGGAAAACGGGATTTTGCTGATAATGCCGGATCAGCACCTGAGGCAGGAAATAACGGGACAGCCCCTCGGTGGACACCAGCCGAACCACTTTCGCGCCCGGATAATCGCCCGCCCGTAGCTCCGAGAGCAGGCTTTGCTCCTCCAGCAAGGCACGCCGTGCGTGATCGGCCAAGGCATTGCCGGCCGCTGTGGGCTGCATGCCCCTTGGCCGGCGCTCGAACAATGGAACCCCGATGGTTTCTTCCAACAGGGAGATCTGGCGACTGACCGCACTGGGCGCGATGTGCAAGCGTTCGCCGGCAGCAGCCAGTGATCCTGTATCGAATACGGCCAGGAAATAACGATAATCCACAGTTTGATTCCTTTACCCAGGGATCTATTTATTAGAAGGCAAACGTCAAAAAACAGCAATATACACACCGATGCATGACTTCTATATTGGATTGAACCTCAGCCCGCACCGGAACTGTCATGTCCAAGCAACAAGCGCTCGCGAATGTTCGCCAGTACCTGGCCGAAGGCCATTTTGAAGCCGATCTGCGTCGCAGGATTGCCATTCGCAGCGAAAGCCAGAACCCCGGCCAGGCGCACGAACTGACGCGGTACCTGCAACAGGAAATACAACCAGCGCTGATCGCAATGGGTTTTGAATGCCAGATGCTCGATAACCCGTCGGGCGCCGGCCCGTTGCTGTTCGCCTCACGCCACGAAGGGGCCGATTTGCCCACGGTATTAACGTATGGACATGGCGACGTAGTGCTCGGGTATGACGAGCAATGGCGCGAGGGCCTCAGCCCTTGGGCGTTGAGCGTGGAAGGTGATCGTTGGTATGGCCGAGGCACCGCGGACAACAAGGGCCAGCACAGCGTCAACCTGACTGCCCTCGAGCACGTCATCAAGCAACGTGAGGGGCGCTTGGGCTTTAACGTCAAAGTGCTGTTCGAAACCGGCGAAGAATGCGGTTCTCCCGGGCTGCGGGAGATTTGCACTCTGCACCGGGAGCTGTTGCAAGCCGATGTGTTCATCGCCTCCGACGGGCCGCGCTTGAACGACAGTCGCCCGACAATATTCCTCGGTTCCAGAGGTTCCGCGTTGTTTTCCCTGGAAGTCAACGCACGCGACAAGGGCCTTCACTCCGGTAACTGGGGCGGTGTGATGTCCAACCCCGCCGTAGTATTGGCCAATGCGCTAGCCAGCCTGGTGGACAAGGACGGTCGTATTCGCTGCCGAACGCTGGTGCCTGACGCCATACCCGACTCCGTACGTGAAGCCATCCGCGACTTGGACATCCATCCGCGCTCTCTGGGCCGGGAACTGGATGTTGATTGGGGCGAGCCTGGCCTGACCCTGGGTGAACGACTCTTCGGCTGGAACACGGTGGAGATCCTTGCGTTTATCGCAGGCAATCCGACCAAACCGGTCAACGCCATTCCACCCCGCGCCACCGCGCATTGCCAGTTGCGATTTGTAGTCGGCACTGACTGGCAGAATCTGCAAAAGCTGCTGCGCCAACACCTGGATGCGGAGGGGTTTCAACAGGTCGATATCGTGATTGACCGTTGCACACCGGCCAGTCGCCTGGACCCTGACAACCCTTGGGTACGCTTCGCCAAACAGTCGATCGCCGATGCCACCCACCGGCCCGTTGCCGTGTTACCGAACCTTGCAGGCACCCTGCCCAACGATATTTTCGCGGACATATTGGGTTTGCCCACCTTGTGGATACCGCACTCCTACCCCGGGTGTTCACAACATGCTCCGGATGAGCATCTGTTGGGCTCGGTAGTCCTCGAAGGGCTGCAAATCATGACCTCGCTGTTCTGGGACCTGGGTCACCTCGCCCCCTTCAAACCACAATAAAAAATCGGGGTCCGCCGACCCTTTTTATCTGCCGCTCACCCCCTTATAAAATCAGGAGCGTCAAGAATGACAGCGTTATCGTCCCCCACCGTTTCACCCACGATCGCAAAGGCCACGCCCCTCTGGAAACCCATTGGCGCGGCCTTGATCGGTAATACGCTTGAATGGTTCGACCTGTCGGTGTACGCCTATTTTGCGCTGACCATCAGCAAGGTATTTTTCCCGGCCGCCGACCCGGCCGTATCGCTGTTCCTGGCCTTCGCGACCTTCGGCCTTTCATTTCTTATCCGGCCACTGGGCGCTGCCGTGCTCGGTTCCTATGCCGACCGGCAGGGACGCAAGAAGGCGTTGACGCTGTCCATCATGCTGATGCTGATAGGGACGGCGATGATTGCCGTGATGCCCAGCTATGCAACTATCGGGATTATTGCGCCGATCGGTATTCTGTTCGCCCGCCTGCTCCAGGGTTTCTCCGCCGGTGGTGAGTTCGGCAGCTCCACCGCGTTCATGATGGAGCATGCACCGCAGAAGACCCGTAACTTTGTCGCGAGCCTGCAGTTTGCAAGCCAAGGCTTTGGCGTGGTCATCGCCTCATTGTTCGGCTACTTCCTGACCATCAGCCTGAATGATCAACAGATGTTCGACTGGGGTTGGCGCGTGCCGTTTTTCTTCGGGCTGATCCTCGCCCCGGTGGGCCTGTACATCCGCCGCACGGTGGATGAGTCGCCCGATTTCAAGGAAAGCCAGCCGGGCTCACGGCCGTTGCGGGAAGTGCTGCTCTCGCAGAAGACCTTGTTGCTGGTGGCGATGGGCGTGCTGATCGTGTCGACGGCGTCCAACTTCATGATCAAGTACATGCCGTCTTATGCCTCGACCACCTTGGACATTCCCCAGTCCACAGGCTTCCTGGCCACGCTGACGGGCGGGATCATCCTGACCGTGGTGACGCCGGTTGTAGGGTTCATCACCGGTTATGTCAGCCGGATCAAAATCATGTTGTGGGCCTCGAGCATCTACATCCTCGTAATCTTTCCGGCATTCGCCTGGCTCAACAGAGTACCGAGCGCCACCTCGTTGTTGCTGGTGGTGTCGATGATGGCGTTGATCAAGGCCGTCTACTTCGCCCCACTGGCATCACTTATGGCCGATGTATTTCCCGTACGCACCCGGGTGACCGGCATGTCACTCAGCTACAACCTGGCCGTGACGATATTCGGTGGCTTTGCACCGGTGATTGCAACCGGGTTGATCGCGCTGACCGGCTCGCAGCTGGCGCCGAGCTTTTACCTGATAGCGGCGGCTGCCCTCAGCATTGGCGCGCTCGTGGTGGCAAAGAGAACATTGCGCCTGGTGTAGCACCTGGCGGGACGTTATATATTCAGGGCATATCCAGTCACATGATATGAGCCTGATGAATATCGCCAACGTCGATCTCAACCTGCTGAAAACCTTCGAGGCCCTGCACGACGAATCCAGTGCCAGCCGCGCCGCCCTGCGCCTTGGCGTCACGCAGTCGGCGATCAGTGCCGCCCTGCGCCGCTTGCGCGATGTGTACGGCGATCAGTTGTTCGTGCGTACCGGCCGGGGCCTGGCGCCCACCTTGCGGGCCAATCAGTTGAAGCCGGTGATCAGCGAAGCCCTGGATCGCTGCCGCCAGAGCCTGGCGATGGTGGATCCCCAGGGCAATCACTATCAGGGCCGTTCGGTGGTGGTGGGGTTATCGGATGATTTCGAAATCGCCTACGGCCGGCGGCTGATTGAAGAAATTGCCCGGCGTGCGCCAAAGCTGCGGTTGATGTTCCGCCAGACCCACAGCCAGATCGTTGCCGACGCCCTGCTCGACCGCAGCCTGGACCTGGCAATCACCGCCGGCGGGTTTGCCGAGCGCCGGTTGAGCCGGCAGGTATTGGGGGAAGGCCATTACGCGTGCCTGGTGGACCCCGACAGCCTGGCGCCGGG
>NZ_JACARK010000023.1:0-469 GCF_013386655.1 Pseudomonas sp. K5002
GGTCGCCTGGCTTCCGGCAAGTTCGAACAGGGTACTGCCGGCCGCCAGGGAAATCTCGGTGCTGAGGGCGCGCACTTCGGCGACCGCGATGGATGCGGCCGCGACGGTGTCGGCATTGCTGTCGGCCTGGGCGCGGTCGAGGAATTCGCCTGAGCGTTCCAGCAGGGCTTCGGTGGCGTGCAGGCGGATGCTCAAGTGGCCGAAGCTTTTCAGGGTCAGCGGATCTTCGGTGGCCTTGTCGCTGGTGGCATCGATCCACGGCCGGGTCTTGGTGCGCACGAAGTGCAGCGCATCCTCATAGGCAGCGCGGGCGATACCGGTGTCGATGGCGGCGTGAAGGATCTGCGCCAGCGGGCCGACAGTGGTCGGGCGTTCGAAGGCACTCTGGAACGGGATCACGTCCTGGGCCGCGACCCACACGTTATCGAACACCACCGAACCGCTGCCGGTGGTGCGCTGGCCGAAGCCG
>NZ_JACARK010000230.1:0-2637 GCF_013386655.1 Pseudomonas sp. K5002
CCGAGCGCACCAGGCCGGCGATATCGGCGCACCAGCTGCGCACCGCCTCAGCCGAGTCACTGCCAGGCGCCAGGGTCGCGACCATGAAAATGGCGCTGCTGGTGATCGGGCTGCAGACGGATTGGGGTTCAAGGTTTTGATCGGATGGCGATGTCATTGAGAGGTCCACGGGTGGCGGTCGAGATTCAACGAGCGCAGATTAGCAGACCACCAAACCCTGTGGGAGCTGTCGAGCTTTAGCGAGGCTGCGAAGGCGGCAGCAGTGTCAACATTGATGCTGCCTGACCCACCGCTATCGCAGCCTCGCTAAAGCTCGACAGCTCCCACACTGGATTTTCGTTTATGCGCCACTTGTACATTTCCTCCGGACAAACCCCACAACAGGGACTCCCCTCCGACGGCCTCCCGATGGTAGTGTGTGAAATTGTTTCTGACCTTCTGATCAGACATTTCTCACTCACTCCCTGCAAAGGAATGCCCTCAGCAATGGATTTTTCCCTCAAGCAACTGGCCGTAGCCACCCTGATGGCCGCCAGCCTTTCGGTGTTCACCACCCAAGCTCAAGCCAACCTCACCCCACAACAGAACGCCGTCATCCTGAAGACCTTCAGCGATGCCTCGGTCAAGGATTTCCGGCAGTTCCTCGCCAGCCTGGCCAAGAGTGACGTGGCCAAGAGCGACAACCTCGGCCCGGCCATCAGTGCCTTTCTCGACAACAAGGACCTGAGCGCCGACCAGCAGAATGAAATCCATCGCCTGCTGGGCCTGTATGCGCGGGTGAAGTACGGCGCCGCCGCCACTGAAACCCTGCGTGAGCTGGTGGAGATCCCGACCTTCCAGGTCGCCGGCGTGGCCCAGCACGACAATTCCGAGTTCATCAAGATCGCCGCCAAGATCAAGAGCCTGGCCGAGTCGTTCAACCTGAACTTCCGCAACATCGACAACCGCGTCTACGAGATTTCCCTGGAAGGCAGCGGCGATGAAGTGGTCGGCATCCACGCTCACGCGGACGTGGTACCGGTAACCCCGGAAAACTGGGTGCTCAAGGACGGCACCAAGCTCGACCCATTCAAGGTCACGCTGATCGGCGACCGGATGTATGGTCGCGGCACCGAGGATGACAAGAACGGCATCGTGGTGGCGATGTACGCGATGAAGGTGATCAAGGAAGAGAAGCTGCCGCTGGCGCGCAATTTCAAGCTGCTGGTGGACACCACCGAGGAAACCTCCGGCGACGCGATCCCGTACTACTTCGAGCACAACCCAACGCCCAACTACAACCTGGCGCTGGACGGCGGCTACCCGGTGGTGATCGCCGAGAAAGGCTACGGCACGGTCATGGCCAAGTTCCCCAAGCGCAAGGCTGAAGGCAAAGGCGCAGAAATCATCTCGATGACCGGCGGCAAGGCCACCAACCAGATTCCGTCGGCGTCGGTGGTGACATTGCTCAGCGACAAGCCTGCCGAACTGGCCGCCAGCCTGCAAAAGGCCGGCAGCGAGTACGCCAAGCGCAATGGCGGCGACTTTGAAGTGGCGGCCAAGGTCGTCGGCAAGGACGTTCAGTTGACCGTCACTGGCGTGTCCGCCCACTCCTCCGAACCGGAATCCGGGGTGAACCCGGTAGCCAGGGTCCTCGACTTCCTCAACAGCCTCGACGGCAAGGTCGCGCTCAAGCACAACCAGTTCACCGACGCCGCGCACTACGCCGCCAACAACTGGGGCCTGGATTACCTGGGTGCCAAGCTGGGCGTGGGCTTCTCCGATGCGTTCATGGGCCCGCTGACCACCTCGCTGACCTATGTGGGCGAAGATGACACTACCTTCAAGCTGGCGGTCAACCTGCGGGTGCCAAAGGGCAAGTCACCGGAAGCGCTCAAGGCCGAAATCGCCGACAAGCTCAGCGCCTGGACCAAGAAAAACCACGTGGCTGTGACCTTCGATTACTCGATCGCCGAGCCGATGTACCGCAACCCTGAGGGCGAGTGGGTCAAGGCGCTGTTGGCGGTGGCCAGCGAGAACCTGGGCATGGAGCACAAGTACGGTACTTCTGCCGGCGCTACCTCGGTGCATGAGTTGCCCAACGGCGTGCAATTCGGCCTGGCACGGCCGGAGGTCAAGTACACCGGCCATACCGACAACGAGTTCAAGACCGTCGACCAGTTCCTGCTGGACCTGCAGATCGTCACCGAAATGATGGGCCGCATCGGGCAACTGCCGAAGCTCTGACCTGCCCTTCGGACCCGCCGTCCTGGCGGGTCCACTAAGCGATACGCCAGCCTTTCGACGCCCGCCGCTGCGCGAGGAACCGGGCATAGCGCCCTTGTCTTGCGGTCAATTGCTCAGGCGTGCCCTGCTCCACGATCCGGCCTTCATCGAGCACCACGATCTGGTCGGCCATCACCACCGTCGACAACTGATGCGCGATCACGATCAGCGTGCATGTGCCGCGCAAGCGTGCCAGGGTTTCGGCGATGACCGCCTGGTTCTCGGCGTCCAGTGCTGCCGTGGCTTCGTCCACCAGCAGGATCGGCGCGCCCTTGATCAACGCCCGGGCGATCGCGACACGCTGGCGCTCGCCACCGGACAGGCGTGCCCCGCCCTCACCCACCGTGGTCGACAGGCCCATGGGCAGGCGCT
>NZ_JACARK010000231.1:0-5031 GCF_013386655.1 Pseudomonas sp. K5002
TCGCCGCCTGCAAGGCACGCGGCTGGCGCACGTTGCTGCTGTCGGGAGACAGCTCGCCGATGGTTGCCAGTGTCGCCGCCGAGCTGGGCATCGACGAAGCCCATGGCGGCCTGCGCCCCGATGACAAGCTGCAAATGCTGCAACAGTTGCACAAGGAAGGCCGCAAGGTGCTGATGCTCGGCGATGGCGTCAACGATGTGCCGGTGCTGGCCGCCGCCGATATCAGCGTGGCCATGGGCTCGGCCACCGACCTGGCCAAGACCAGCGCCGACGCGGTGTTGCTGTCGAACCGCCTCGACGCCCTGGTGCAAGCCTTTACCCTGGCCCGGCGCACCCGCCGGGTAATCATTGAAAACCTGCTGTGGGCCGGGCTGTACAATGGCCTGATGTTGCCGTTTGCCGCCCTCGGCTGGATCACTCCCATCTGGGCGGCGATCGGCATGTCCCTCAGTTCGTTGACCGTGGTGCTCAATGCCCTGCGCCTGACTCGCATGCCGAGCACGCCAGCCGTGAGCCCCGCCCCCGTAACCCGCCCGCTGCCGGCATGAGCCGCGCGGGCATGGAGTGCAGATGCCAGCTCTTTACGTGATGATCCCGGCGGCGCTGTTGATCGTGGCCATCGCCATTTACATCTTCTTCTGGGCGGTGGACAGCGGCCAGTACGACGACCTCGATGGCCCGGCCCACAGCGTGCTGTTCGATGACCAGGACCCGAACCACCTGGCGGCCGTCGATGAAGCCAACGGCCCTGAACAACCGCCCAAGCCGAAAGATCCGCCCCATGCTTGAACTGGCGCCCCTGCTGGTCTCGGCGGTGATCCTCGGCCTGCTGGGCGGCGGCCATTGCCTGGGTATGTGTGGCGGCCTGATGGGCGCGCTGACCCTGGCGATTCCCAAGGAGCAACGCAGTCGGCGCTTTCGCCTGCTGCTGGCCTACAACCTGGGGCGCATCCTCAGCTACGCCACCGCCGGCTTGCTGATCGGCCTGGCCGGCTGGGCCGTGGCCAACAGTCCGGCAGCGATGTTCATGCGCATCCTCGCCGGGCTGTTGCTGATCTGCATGGGCTTGTACCTGGCCGGCTGGTGGAGCGGCCTGACCCGTATCGAAAGCCTCGGGCGCGGCCTGTGGCGGCATATCCAGCCGGTTGCCAACCGTTTGCTGCCGGTGTCCAGCCTGCCCCGGGCGTTGCTGCTGGGTGCGCTCTGGGGCTGGTTGCCGTGCGGGTTGGTCTACAGCACGTTGCTGTGGGCGGCCAGCCAGGGCAATGCGCTGGACAGTGCGGTGCTGATGCTCGCGTTCGGCCTTGGCACCTGGCCGGTACTGCTGGCCACGGGCTTAGCCGCTGATCGAGTCACCGCGTTATTGCGCAAACGCAGCGTGCGGATGGCCGGTGGCCTGCTGGTCATGCTGTTCGGCATCTGGACCTTGCCCGGGCCGCACCAGCACTGGCTGATGGGGCACTAGATCGCCATGTGGCATAGCGCCGCTCCCCGTTGATGCAAATCAAGATGGCTTCCCCACCCAGCCCCTAGACTCGGCCCACTAGCCTATCCGGGGGAACGCCCGCATGCTCGACGCCATTCGTTGGGACACTGATCTGATTCACCGCTACGACCTGGCGGGGCCACGCTATACCTCGTACCCCACCGCCGTACAATTCGACAGCCAGGTCGGCACCTTCGACCTGCTCCACGCCCTGCGCGACAGCCGCAAGGCCGTACGGCCCCTGTCGCTGTATGTGCATGTGCCATTTTGCGCCAACATTTGCTACTACTGCGCCTGCAACAAGGTCATCACCAAGGATCGCGGCCGGGCTCACGCCTATCTGCAACGCCTGGAGCAGGAAATCCAGTTGGTGGCGTGCCACCTCGACCCCAAACAGCCGGTGGAGCAGCTGCACTTCGGCGGCGGCACCCCGACCTTTCTCAGCCATGACGAGCTGCGTCAGGTCATGGGCCGCCTGCGCCAGCACTTTAACCTGCTGGACGATGACTCCGGCGACTACGGGATTGAAATCGACCCGCGGGAAGCCGACTGGGCGACCATGGGCCTGCTGCGTGAACTGGGGTTCAACCGCGTCAGTATCGGCCTGCAGGACCTGGACCCCGAAGTGCAGCGTGCGGTGAACCGCCTGCAAAGCCTGGAAGAAACCCGCGCAGTGATTGACGCAGCGCGCACCCTGCAGTTTCGTTCGATCAATATCGACCTGATCTACGGTTTGCCCAAGCAGACACCGCTGAATTTCGCACGCACCGTGGAAGAAGTCATCAGCCTGCAACCGGACCGCCTCTCGGTGTTCAACTACGCACACCTGCCGGAACGGTTCATGCCCCAGCGACGGATCAACACCGACGACCTGCCCTCCCCGGCGGAAAAACTGCTGATGCTGCAAACCACCATCGAGCAGTTGACCCAGGCGGGCTACCGCTACATCGGCATGGACCACTTTGCCCTGCCAGACGACGAATTGGCCGTCGCCCAGGAAGAAGGCACGCTGCAACGCAACTTCCAGGGCTACACCACCCACGGGCATTGCGATTTGATCGGGCTTGGGGTGTCGGCGATCAGCCAGATCGGCGACCTGTACTGCCAGAACAGCAGCGACCTGAACCACTACCAGAACGCCCTCGCCGGCGCGCAACTGGCCACCAGCCGTGGGTTGTTATGCACCACGGATGACCGGCTGCGACGGGAAGTGATCCAGCAGTTGATCTGCACGTTCAGCCTGAATTTCGAGAAGATCGAACAGGCTTTCAACATCGATTTTCGCGGCTATTTCGACGAACTCTGGCCGCAACTGGAGGCGATGACCGAGGACGGACTGATCGAACTCGACCCACAGGGCATCCGCGTATTGCCGGCGGGGCGCCTGCTGGTACGCTCGGTGTGCATGGTGTTCGATGCCTATCTGGAGCACCAGAATCGGCAACGATTTTCGCGGGTAATCTGAACCTGTCCTACTTCGCCAGCAGGGCCATCGCTTCCAGCTGCGACTCGGGAGACTCGTCCTTCAAGGCCTTGGTCAACTGCGATTGGGCCGTCATCAAGCCGGCCTGCAATGTCGCGATATCACTCTGCAAGGCGGCCACTCTGGCCTGCCTTGCCTGCGGGGTCTTTGAGGCGTCGGACATGGCAGCTGAGAGCTGAGCCATCTTCTCGGCGAGCTGTTTTCTCATCTCGCGAATCATTTTCAACAGCTGCTTGATGTTGTCTTTCAGGTTGCTGTCGTCAATGTCCTTGTTGGAGTTGGTGCTGGCCTTGGAGGCTTTCAGCCCCGCCCCCGAGATATCCACCACCAGTCCTTGGGGCTTGGTGTCAGTGGCCCGATCGGTAGAAGACGCTTGGTCTTTATCGTCTGCAGCGGGGTCTTTTTTCGCATCAGGCACGGTTAGCGAAGAAACAATGGCAGGGTTGGTTGCGCCAATGGAAAGCATGATCTGAGCCTCCAGCTCTAGGAGTGACAATCTTGTATCGACCTCGATACAAAATTCTTTATACCGCTGCTGCTTTTCTGTACACGCTGGCCTGATTGCCCCCCGGTGCGTTACCCTTACGTCTTATGTGTGTTTTCCCACAAGGATTTAAGAAATGTCCGAGCCAGTTAAACTGCGCGCTCATAGCCAGGCTCATTGCAAGGATTGCAGCCTGGCCCCCCTCTGCCTGCCACTTTCGTTGAATCTGGAAGACATGGAAGCGCTGGACGAGATCGTTAAACGCGGTCGCCCACTGAAAAAAGGCGAGTTCCTGTTTCGCCAGGGCGACAAGTTTGACTCCGTTTATGCAGTACGTTCTGGCGCGCTGAAAACCTTCAGCCTGAGCGATGGCGGCGAAGAACAGATCACCGGCTTCCACCTGCCGAGCGAACTGGTCGGACTGTCGGGCATGGACACTGAGATTCACCCCGTGTCGGCCCAGGCCCTGGAAACCACATCGGTGTGTGAAATCCCGTTCGAACGCCTGGATGAACTGGCCCTGCAGCTGCCGCAATTGCGTCGCCAGCTGATGCGCGTGATGAGCCGGGAAATCCGCGACGACCAACAGATGATGCTGCTGTTGTCGAAGAAAACCGCCGACGAGCGTATTGCCACTTTCCTGGTCAACCTTTCCGCACGTTTCCGCGCGCGGGGTTTCTCGGCCAACCAGTTCCGCCTGAGCATGTCGCGCAACGAAATCGGCAACTACCTGGGCCTGGCGGTGGAAACCGTGTCCCGGGTATTCACCCGCTTCCAGCAGAACGAGTTGATTGCGGCCGAAGGCAAGGAAGTGCATATCCTCGACCCGATCCAGCTCTGCGCATTGGCTGGCGGTTCGCTCGACGGTTGATCCAGACGCTTGCGGCCGAGCCAATCGGCTGGGCCGCAGGTATACTTCGAGTCCGCTTTCCTCCCCAGGACTCCTCGACGATGGTCTTCGATTCGTTCGACATCAAATCCCTGATTCGCCCAGTCATCGACTTCCCCAAGCCTGGGGTGATCTTTCGCGATATCACGCCGCTGTTCCAGTCGCCCAAGGCCTTGCGCCTGGTAGCCGACACCTTCGTACACCGCTACGTCGAAGCCGACTTCACCCACATCGGCGCGATGGATGCCCGGGGCTTCTTGATCGGTTCGATCATTGCCTATCAGTTGAACAAACCGCTGATCCTGTTCCGCAAGCAAGGCAAATTGCCGGCTGACGTGCTGGCCGAGAGTTACCAGACCGAATACGGCGAAGCCTTCCTGGAAGTGCACGCCGACAGCCTGTGTGAAGGTGATTCGGTGCTGATGTTCGATGACCTGATCGCCACCGGCGGCACGCTGATCGCAGCGGCCAACCTGGCGCGGCGCATGGGCGCACGGATTTTCGAAGCGGCGGCGATCATTGACCTGCCGGAGCTGGGTGGGTCCCAGCGCCTGGAAGACATGGGCATTGCGACGTTCTGCCTGACGCAGTTTGCCCTGACAGACCAATAACCCCGGGACTCGTGTGGCGAGGGAGCTTGCTCCCGCTGGAGTGCGCAGCGCTCCCAAAGATCTTGGTGCCGCTACGCA
>NZ_JACARK010000231.1:5047-5814 GCF_013386655.1 Pseudomonas sp. K5002
AAGCGCTTTCTACAAGCCCATCTGCTTGCTGATGATTTCGTTCATCACTTCCCGAGTCCCGCCACCGATGGACAGGATGCGGTTGTCGCGATACAGCCGCTCCACCAGGTTGCCGCGCATGTAGCCCTGGCCGCCGAGGATCTGCACGGCATCAAAGGTCACGCGGTCGGCGGTGTCGGTGGCGAGGTTCTTGGCCATCGAAATCTCCTTGATCACACTCTTGCCCGCGGCCATCTTGGCGGCCTGGCGGTAGGTGAATTCCCGCGAGACCTCCACCGCCGTGGCCATTTCCGCCAGGCGATGCTTGAGCACCTGGAACTTGCCGATGGGTTTGCCGAAGGCCTCGCGCTGGGCCGCCCACTTCAGGCTTTCCTCCAGGGCCATCTGCGCAGTCATATTGGCCATCAGGGCCAGGGCCAGGCGCTCGCTCTGGAAGTTGCCCATGATGCAGGCGAAACCCATGTTCTCGGCGCCGATCAGATTGCCTACGGGTACGCGGCAATCATCGAAGAATAATTCGGCAGTGTCCGACGCCCACCAGCCCATTTTCTTCAGCGGTGTACCGGTGGTGAAACCAGGCGTGCCCTTTTCGATCAACAACAGGCTGATGCCGGCAAAGCCCGGCCCACCGGTACGCACGGCGACGGTGTAGAAGTCGGCACGCTGGCCGCTGGTGATAAAGGTTTTGCTGCCGCTGACGCGGTAATGGTCGCCGTCGCGCACAGCACGGGTCTGCAGGCTGGCGACATCGGAGCCGCCACCGGGCT
>NZ_JACARK010000232.1:0-4474 GCF_013386655.1 Pseudomonas sp. K5002
GGCCCGCGCCGGCGAGCAGGGCCGTGGCTTTGCCGTGGTGGCCGACGAGGTGCGCGCCCTGGCGGGCAAGACGCGGGAGTCGACCCAGCAGATCCAGGGCATCATCCAGAACCTGCGGGCCGGCGCCGATGAGGCGGTCGAGATCGCGAGCCTGGGCATTCACGAGGCCGAGCAGGGCGTGCAGCAAGTACTTGAGGCGCAGCAGGCGCTGCAAGGTATTCGCCACGCGGTGGAGCGTATTACCGGTATGAGTCAGCAAATGGCTGCTGCCTCACAGGAACAATCCCACGTCGCCGAGGAAGTTTCACAGCAGATCAATAACGTTGCCGCCACGGTGCAAAAGACAGCGGGCAATGCCAACGCTGCAGTCACCCGTGGCCGGGAACTCGAAAGCATCTCTTCCGGGTTGCGCGCCCTGGTCGAGCGGTTCAACCGCTAGCCACAGTGAGCCTGACTCATGGACGAGAAATACCGCAGGGCCGTGGATGCAGCCGCCATTTTCTCCGAGACTGACCTGGCGGGCTGCATCACTTACGTCAATGACCAGTTCTGCGGCATGTCCGGCTACGGGCGTGACGAGTTGCTGGGGCAAAATCACCGCATTCTGAGCTCGGGACTGCACCCTGCGGGGTTCTTCCAGGGCATGTGGCAAGCCATCAGCGAAGGCCGGGTGTGGCGTGGGGAAATCTGCAACCGGGCCAAGGATGGGACGTTGTATTGGGTGGACAGCACCATGGTGCCGCTGCTCGATGAGAAGACCGGGCGCGTGCAGAAGTACGTGTCGATCCGCTTTGATGTCAGCGAAAAGCGCCAGCTGTTGCACACCCTGCAATGGCGGGTCGGCCACGATGTGCTGACCGGCTTGCCGAACCGCGCCTATCTGTCGGAGTTGCTTAACCAGTCCCTGGAGTTCTCCCGCAGCGAAGACATACCGTTGGCGTTGTGCATGCTCGACCTGGACGGCTTCAAGGCGGTCAACGACGGGTATGGGCATGCCTGTGGGGATCTGTTGTTGGTGGAAGTGGCCACTCGGTTGCGGGAGATCATCCGCGGCGAGGACGTGGTCGCCCGGCTCGCCGGTGACGAATTTGTGCTGATCCTGCGTTATGTGCGCGATATCGACGAGCTGAACGGCGCCTTGCTGCGCATCCTCAAGGCGATTTCCGAGCCGTACTCGATCCAGGGGGCGGAGCTGAATGTGTTCGCCAGCATCGGCGTCACGCTGTTCCCCCTGGACGACGAGGACGCCGACACCTTGCTGCGCCATGCCGACCAGGCGATGTATGTGGCCAAGCAGAGCGGGCGCAACCGCTACCAGTTGTTTGATGTATCCCTGGAACAGGAGGTCAAGGCCAGCCACCAGACCGTGGAGCAGATCCGCCAGGCCCTGGCGGCGGGCCAGTTGTGCCTGCATTACCAGCCCAAGGTCAACTTGCGCTGCGGCACGGTGGTGGGGTTCGAAGCGTTGTTACGCTGGCAGCACCCCGAGCGTGGCCTGGTGAAGCCGGGGGATTTCCTGCCACTGATCGAGCAGACCGACCTGATTGTCGATATCGGCGAATGGGTGATCGCCCAGGTGTTGGGCCAGATGCATCGCTGGCAGGTGCATGGGCATTGGTGGTCGGTGAGCGTGAACATCGCGGCGCGGCACTTCCAGCGCGAGGATTTTGTCGAGCGCCTGCAAGACTTGCTGGCGCAATACCCGCAGGTGGAGCCGCACCGGCTGGACCTGGAGATCGCCGAGTCGGTGGCCATCGACAATATCCAGCGTGTCACCCAGCACCTGGAGGCCTGCCAGGCCTTGGGCGTGCAGTTCTCCCTGGATGATTTTGGCACCGGCTATTCCTCCCTGAGCTACCTCAAGCGCCTGCCGACCCAGACCATCAAGATCGACAAGTCGTTCGTGCGCGACATCCTGCACGACAAGGACGACCTGGCGCTGACCAAGGCCGTGATCGGCCTGGCCCGCGCGTTTGGCCGCGAAGTGATTGCCGAAGGCCTGGAAACCCTGGAGCACGGCCAGCTGTTGATGCGCATGGGCTGCGAAGTGGCCCAAGGCTATTTCATCGCCCGGCCGATGCCTGCGGACGACGTGCCGGGTTGGGTCGAGGGATTTGCACCGCCGCCGCAGTGGCAAAAGCTTGAGTGATGTTTATTGTGGCGAGGGAGCTTGCTCCCGCAGGGNNGGGCTGCGTAGCGGCCCCAAGATCTTTGGGAGCGCTGCGCACTCCAGCGGGAGCAAGCTCCCTCGCCACAGCAAGCTCCCTGGCCACAAGGACAATCAGGTGATCTTAAGGGGCGGGGGCGCTGTTCCCGATATACAGCTGGATGATTTCATCAATCTCCCCGGACATTTTCATCCGCAGCAACGTGCGCAGGATCTGCTGCCCCGGCACCTGCGGGTCGTTGCGCACATAGCAGCCCAGGCGTTGCTCCTCGATCACGGCCACCGTATGCAGGCGCTGTGTGGGCGGTAATTGCTGATTGAAGCGGTCAAGGATCCATTCGTTGATCACTGCATAGTTGAAGCGTCCGGCCACCAGTTTTTGCAGCACTTGCTCTTCACTGCGGCTGTCGTCGCGGCTGAACTGGCCGCTGGCGAAGCGCGCCTCCAGGGTCGGGTAGCTGTAGCCGAGTACCGTGCCGATGTGTTGCGGCGCAAGGCTGTCCAGTGCCACTGACGTTGAGGGCACGCGCCCGGCGGCCAGCACATTGCGCTGGACCAGCAGCGGGATGCTCCAGGTGTAGTCCCCCGACAGGTTGTTCAGCCACGCCGGTGTCACGTAGCAGCGCACGTCCACATCCCCGCGCTCCATGGCGGTGTCGATGCGCGCACGCGGCAGCACATGGAATATCGCAGGACGGCCGACCTGGGTGGCCAGGCTCAACATCAGGTCATACAAAATCCCTTGGGTCGGCTGGCCCTGGTCAAGTTGCACCATGGGCATGGTCCAGCTGTCGGAAATGGAGAATCGCAGAGGTGCGGGTGCCGCCAGGCTGACCGTGGCAATCATCCACAAGGCGCCCAGGACTGCGCGCATAAATTCTCCGGGTTCAGCCTTTTACAGGCTTGGTCAGACCAGCTTAGTCAGATTAGACGAGCGTGCCGGATGCAATTTCCCCCTTGCTCCGCTAGCATTACCCGCTTCCGCTTCCCAGTTGCGACGGTTTTCGATGAGTTATCAGGTTCTTGCACGTAAATGGCGTCCGCGCTCGTTCCGCGAAATGGTCGGCCAGACCCATGTGCTCAAGGCTCTGATCAATGCCTTGGACAGCCAGCGGCTGCACCACGCCTACCTGTTCACCGGTACCCGCGGGGTGGGCAAGACCACCATTGCCCGCATCATTGCCAAGTGCCTGAACTGTGAAACCGGCATCACCTCGACGCCGTGTGGTACCTGCTCGGTGTGCCGGGAAATCGACGAAGGGCGTTTTGTCGACCTGATCGAGATCGACGCCGCGAGCCGCACCAAGGTCGAAGACACCCGCGAGCTGCTCGACAACGTGCAGTACGCACCGAGCCGTGGCCGCTTCAAGGTCTACCTGATCGACGAAGTGCACATGCTGTCCAGCCACTCCTTCAACGCCTTGTTGAAGACCCTGGAAGAGCCGCCGCCCTACGTCAAATTCATCCTGGCCACCACCGACCCGCAGAAACTTCCTGCAACGATTTTGTCGCGGTGCCTGCAGTTCTCCCTGAAAAACATGACCCCGGAGCGTGTGGTCGAGCATTTGACCCACGTGCTGGGTGTCGAGAACGTACCGTTCGAAGACGACGCCCTGTGGTTGCTGGGTCGTGCCGCCGACGGCTCGATGCGTGATGCCATGAGCCTTACCGACCAGGCCATCGCCTTCGGTGAAGGTAAGGTGCTGGCCGCCGACGTGCGGGCGATGCTCGGCACCCTGGACCACGGCCAGGTGTTCGACGTGCTGCACGCGTTGATTGAAGGCGACGCCAAGGCGTTGCTCGAAGCCGTGCGCCATCTGTCCGAGCAAGGCCCGGACTGGAATGGCGTGCTGTCGGAAATCCTCAATGTGCTGCACCGCGTCGCCATCGCCCAGGCCCTGCCCGAAGGTGTCGACAACGGCCACGGCGACCGCGACCGCGTGTTGGCCCTGGCCCAGGCGTTACCGGCCGAAGACGTACAGTTCTACTACCAGATGGGCCTGATTGGGCGACGTGACCTGCCGTTGGCACCCGATCCGCGGGGCGGCTTCGAAATGGTCCTGCTGCGGATGCTGGCCTTCAGGCCCGCCGACACGGCGGATGCGCCGAGACAGCCGCTAAAGCCAGTGGGGATCAGCCAGGCCACAGTTGATTCCGCCAAACCAGTGGCTGGCCCGGCTGTTGTCGCGCCAGTGGTTGCGCCGCCTGCGTCGGTTGCACAGGCCGCCGCCCCGGTTGTCGCCGAGCCCGTGGCGCCTGTGGTGGTGCCGGAGCCGGTGGTTGAGCCTGCGCCCGTGCCTGAAGTCG